>NZ_JARESQ010000011.1:0-278147 GCF_046028085.1 Paraburkholderia sp. RL17-380-BIE-A | reverse complement strand
GCCGGCGCGCACTTCCTCGGACATCTGCCACACGCCCGTGCCGGAGCCGATGTTCTTGCCGCGAAAGCGGCCGTTCAACATCGGTCCGCCGGAGACCGCCAGCGCGGGCAGATTGCACGAAGCCGCGCCCATCAACAGAGCCGGCGTGGTCTTGTCGCAGCCGACCAGCAGGATCACGCCGTCCATCGGATTGCCGCGAATCGATTCCTCGACATCCATGGAAGCGAGGTTGCGAAACAGCATTGCGGTGGGCCGCAAGTTGGTCTCACCGAGCGACATCACCGGAAACTCGAGCGGCAGGCCGCCGGCTTCATGCACGCCCTTTTTTACGTACTCCGCCAGCTCGCGGAAATGCGCATTGCAAGGCGTCAGTTCGGACCACGTATTACAGATGCCGATGACCGGGCGTCCGTCGAATTCGTCGTGCGGAATGCCCTGGTTTTTCATCCACGAGCGATGCAGAAAGCCGTCGCGGTCCTTGAGGCCGAACCACGCCTGGCTGCGCAGCGGCTTTTTTGTCTGGTTCGAATCAGCCATGAAATCTCCTGTTGGCAAACATGTAGAGCGGGGCGCGCATTAGTGCACGCGCTTGCTGCGCCGGAACTGGTCGAACAGCACCGCGAGCAGCAGAATCCCGCCGCGAATCAGGTATTGATAAAAGGTCGGCACATTCAGGAGGCTCATGGCGTCCTGCACGGAACCCATGATGAGCACGCCGACCAGCACACCGGAAATCGTCGCGACGCCGCCAGTGAGAGAGACGCCGCCAAGCACGCATGCCGAAATCACGCCGAGCTCGAGGCCGACTGAAGTTTTCGGGTCGCCCAGACTCATGCGCGACGCCAGCATCACGCCCGCGAAGCCGGTCACGAGGCCTTGCAATACGAACACTGTGATCTTGATGCGCGTGACCGGCAAGCCCGCCAGCAAGGCCGCCTCGCTATTGCCGCCGACGGCCAGCACGTTCTTGCCGAACACGGTTTTCTTCAGCAGAAAACCGAACAGCACGAAGCCGACAATGTTGCTCCAGATCGGAAACGAAATACCGAGGAACGAGCCGCCGCCGAGGTCGAAGAAACGTTCTTCGGAGATCATCACGGCGTCGCCGTTCGAGGTGATATACGCGAGGCCGCGCACGACCTCCATCATGGCGAGTGTGACGATCAGCGAGTTGATCTTGTAGCGCGCGACCAGCACGCCGTTCACGAGTCCGACCGCGCCACCCGCGAGCACGCCGGCCGCGACGCCGAGCATCACGCTATGCGTCGCGGTGATCAGCGTGGACGCCACCACGCCCGCGAACGCGACGATCGACGCCACCGAGAGATCCACTTCGCCGAGCGCGAGCACAAACATCATCGTGACGGAGATCGAACCGATCAGCGTGACGGAAAGCAACAAGCCCTGAATATTCCGCGAGCTCAGAAAGTCCGGCACGGTGAACGACAGGACCGCGAACAGAATCACGAACACCATGACGATGCCGGACTTGTTGATCATGTCCCAGGTGCGCGCGGCGCGCGCGCTCAATCCCGCTGAGGCGACGGCTGGGGTCGATGAATCGGTTGAAGGTGTGTGCATGGTGTGTATTCCGTTTCAATAACGCAATTCGATTCAGTTGCCTTCGTTGTGTCGAGGATGCAAGACGGCGTCAGCGGGGCAGGGCGAGCTTGATCAGCGCATCGGGGGTGGCCTGCGCCTTGGGCAGATCGCCGACAATGCGGCCTTCCTTCATCACGATCACACGATCCGCCACGCCGATCACTTCGGCGAGGTCGCTCGACACGACGATCACCGTGCGGCCCGCTTCGGCGAGCCCATACAGCAGCCCGTAAATCTCGCTGCGCGCGCCGACGTCGATGCCGCGCGTGGGTTCGTCCATCAGAAACACGTCGATGTCTTCGGCAAGCCAGCGCGACAGAATCACTTTTTGTTGATTGCCGCCCGAGAGCGTGCCGATCGGCGTGTCGCCATTGCGCGTCTTGATCGCGAGCTTGCCGATGAACTCTTTCGCGGTCTGCGCTTCCTTGCGGCCGTTGAGCACGTTGAAGCGGCTGAAATGGCGACGGCAACTGATATTGAGGTTGTCCGATACCGAGGCGATCGAAACGATGCCTTCCTGCTTGCGATCTTCGGGACACAGCGCCACGCCTGCGCGCACCGCGTCGCGCGGTGTGGCAAAGCGCACGCGCTTGCCTTTGAGCGTGATCTCGCCGCCCGCCGGTTTGACCGCGCCATAGATGAGCTTCATCAACTCGGAACGCCCCGCGCCGACGAGCCCGAAGAAGCCGACGACTTCACCTTTGCGCGCCGTGAAAGAAGCCGGTTCGCGCAGACCGCGTCCCATCAGGTTCTTGACATCGAGTTGCACGTCGCCGAGTTCGCGCGAGCGATAGCCGTACACGTCGGCGATCGAGCGGCCCACCATGCAGCTGATCAGGCGATCACGATCGAGTCCTTCACCCGCGTCGAACGTATCGATGCGGCGGCCGTCGCGAAACACCGTCACGCGGTCGCACAGTTCGTACACTTCATCCATCCGGTGCGTGACGTAGATGATCGCGCGGCCTTCGGCCTTCAGCGCACGAATGATCCGGAATAGTTGCGTCGTTTCGCGCGACGACAGAGAACTGGTCGGTTCGTCGAACGCGATCACGCGCGCGTCGCGCATTAGCGCCTTGCCGATTTCGATCATTTGCCGCTGGCCGATCGAAAGATTCTTCACCTGCTGCGATGGGTCGATCTTTTCGCCGAGCCGCTCCAGTTCGCGCATGGCGCGCGCCACCAGCGCTTTTTCGTCCAGCACACCGAAACGATTGGGCAGGGCGCCGAGCATCAGGTTTTCCGCAACCGTCAGTTCGGGGACCAGATGCAGTTCCTGATAGATGATCGCCACGCCCGCGGCAATCGCCGCCTTCGTCGTGACGAACTGCTGTTCAACGCCATCGAGCGACAAGGTGCCCGCCGCGGGTTGATTCACGCCGGACAACACCTTCAGCAACGTCGATTTGCCCGCGCCGTTTTCCCCCATCAAGCCATGCACTTCGCCGCGCCGCACTTCGAGCGACACCTGGTCGAGCGCGAGCACGCCCGGAAAGCGCACGGTGATGCCGTCGAGTCGCAGATACGGCTCGGCCGATAGGCGCGCAGGCAAGGGCGCAGGTGAGGGCGCCGGTTCGCCGGCGTGGGACTCGGTGTGTAAAGACGTCATCGAAAAACCTCAAGCGGAAGAACAACCAGAGCGGACCGCTCTCGCTTGAGCGAGGGACGGCCCGCGGCGTGCAGACTCGAATACCGCTTAAATACCGAGTTCTTTACGCACGTCCTGCCAGTTACCGCGCACCATCAGCTTGCCGGTGGTCTGTGTATCGGCGGGCGGCTGCTTGCCGTCCTTGATCCACTCGACGAGGTTCTCCGTGCTTTCCTTGCCATGCATCGTCGAACTCACGGCAATCGTGCCGTAGAAGCCCGTCGGCTCCTTCTTCTGGAATTCGGCGAATGCTTCACCCGCGCCGTTGATGCCGACGCCGATCACGTCCGCCGCCGGAATATGCAACTGCTCGGTCGCGCGTACGCCGCCCAGCACGCTTTCCTCGTTGAGCGCGAAGATCACCCACTTCTTGATGTTCGGATGCTGCGCGAGGACCGGCGACGACGCGTTGAAGCCGCCTTCGTCGTCGGTCGTCTTTTGCGGAGCGTCGAAAATGTTTTCCTTCTTGAAGCCGCCGGCGAGGAGCGATTGTGTGGCGCCATCGGTGCGCAGTTTTGCGGTCGGCAATTCGTAGTTCGTGATGCGCAGCGCGCCGACTTCTTCCGGCTTCCAGCCGCGGCGCTTCATTTCTTCGGAGATCGCGGTGCCGACCTGATTGCCGATCTTGAACGCGGACATGCCCAGATGCGGCACGTTCGGCAGCGGCTTGCCGGTGGAGTCGACCAGTTGATCGTCGACGGTGACGAACTTCATGTTGTAGCGCTTCGCCCGAGCCTGGATCGCCGGTCCGAGGCGCACGTCGGGCGCGCAGATCACGAAGCCTTTGGCGCCTTGCGCGCCGAGGTTGTCGATCGCGGCCAGCACTTTTTCACCGTCCGGCGTACCGATGTTGACTACCGAAAAGCCGTCCTTCTGGCCGAGCGCGCTCGCGGCCTTCTGTTCGTTGATGAACCACGCCTGTTCCGGCATCTTCACGAGGAAGCCGACCTTGAGCGGCTGATCCGCGTGTGCGGAAAGCTGCGCGGCAAAGGGTGCGGCGAGGGCGGCGACCGCTACTGCGGATAGCGTCAAACGGCGAAGCTTGCTGGTCATGTCTGTCTCCTGAGGTTGAAAAGCTGCATTGGTTTCGTTTATTTGCAGCGGGTGATGCACGGCGGCGTTAGCCGGGACGTGGATGAACGTGGTGGGACGCCACGGCGTAAAGGGATCTTATGAGCATCAGTTCGCTACGTAGGCCGTTTTCACGGCCGTCCAGAAACCCGCGCCGGTAGCGCCATAGGCCGACGCCTTGCGGCCGCCGCCGGGCGCGTGATGCTCGACGGCCGTGGTCGGCAGATTGATCGTGACGAGACCGCTATGCACATGACGGCGGAAATGCCGCGCGCGGCTGAGCGAGCGCGTGCAGATGCCGGCGCATAGACCATATGTGGTGTCGTTCGCGAGATGCAGCGCGTGGTCGTAGTCATCCGCGCGCAACACGACGGCGAGCGGGCCGAAGATTTCCTCCTGCGCGATACGGTGTTCGGATTCGCCGATGAATAACGCGGGTTCGAAGAAATAGCCGCGCGTTGCGCGTTCCAGGTGGCGGCCGCCGTGCAGCAGGTGCGCGCCTTCCTGCAGACCGATGCGCACATAGTCGAGATTGCGCTGCAACTGCGCGGCGTTCGCCACGGGCCCCATGTCAGTGCCGTGCTTCAGGGCGTGATCGATCGTGAGTCTCGCGAGTTTCGCCCGCAAGGCGTCCACGAACGGGTCGAACACCGCGCGCTCGACGATCAGCCGCGCCGCTGCGGTGCTGCATTGACCGGTCGAGCCATAGGCGCCGTGCAAGGCGGCATCGACGGCGCCGTCGAGATCGGCATCGGCCAGCACCACGAACGGATTCTTGCCGCCCATCTCGAGTTGCACACGCGCCTGGCGGGCGGCGGCGGCTTGCAGCACGCGCGTGCCGGTTTCCGCCGAGCCGGTGAAGCTGATCGCCGAGGTCAGCGGATGCGCGGCGATCCGCGCGCCGACCTGCCGGCCGCTGCCCATCACGAGATTGAACACGCCCGCCGGCAGACCGGCGCGGCTGATGATCGACGCCAGCGCCGCCGCGCAAGCCGGCGTCGATTCGGCCGGCTTGAAAACGACGCAATTGCCGTGGGCGAGCGCGGCGCCGATCTTCGCCGCGGCGATCGCGAGCGGTGCGCTCCACGGCGCGATGATGCCGATCACGCCGAGCGGTTCGTGCGTCACGTCCACTTCGACGCCGGCGCGCGCGCTCGTGCTCGCGCCGGACTCGGTGACGGCGCGCAAGGCTTCGGCCGCCAACAGCTTGAAGATCTGGCCGGCGCGCGTCGTCTCGATCATGGCCTCGGGCAGCGTCTTGCCGACTTCGCGTGCCAGCAGTTGGGCAAGTTCGTCGCGGCGCGCGAGCACCTCGCTGCCGATCGCATCGAGCACGTCCGCGCGGCGTTGAGCCGACGCCAGCGACCACTCGCGGAAAGCCAGGTGCGCCGCTTCGATGGCCGTATCCGTTTGCCGCACATCGGCCCGCACATATTCCCCGACCGGTTCGTCCAGGTCCGACGGGTTGAGCGAGACGCCCGTGGTCGCGCCGGTCTGCCATCCGCCATTGATGTAGTGGCGCAACGGACTTGCAGCGAGTGGGACGGGATCGCGGTTCATCGATGGAAAGGCACCACGTGAGGAAGTTCGGAAAGTCCACGAATGGTATGAGCCGTCCCAATAACTTTCCAATCCCTTTTCAAGCCGTCCCGATATCAATTTCGATATGGCATGATGGAGCACCGCCCCGGACAAACCGCGCAGCGGTCGGCTTCGAGCCGCTTATCAGAAAACAGGTTGGAGAGAGACCATGACGCGTAGCTACTCGAACTGGTTCGTGCGGGCGCGGCTCAAGACGC
Source organism: Paraburkholderia sp. RL17-380-BIE-A (assembly GCF_046028085.1). Classification (NCBI taxonomy): domain Bacteria; kingdom Pseudomonadati; phylum Pseudomonadota; class Betaproteobacteria; order Burkholderiales; family Burkholderiaceae; genus Paraburkholderia; species Paraburkholderia sp. RL17-380-BIE-A. Next base: position 272,027 of record NZ_JARESQ010000011.1, on the reverse strand, counting down.
GGCAGTTACTGCTGCTCGCGGCGATGGACGAGGAGGGCAACGTCCGCCGGGCCGCCGACGTGCTCGGCATGACCCAGCCCGCCGCCTCGCGTCTGCTCAAAGAGCTGGAGGACATGCTGGAGGTGAGCCTGTTCGACCGCACGCCGCACGGCATGCACGCCACGCTATACGGCGAGGTCATGATCCGCCATGCGCGCATGGTGCTGTCGAATCTGAGCCATGCACACGACGAAATATCGGCGTTGCGCGCGGGCCTGGCGGGCCAGGTGCGGATCGGCGTGATCGCGGCGGCCGCGGCAACCATGGTGCCGCGCGCGATTGCCGAGGTGAAAGAACGCTATCCGCAATTGCAGATCTGGGTAGAGGTGGAAACCTCGGACGTGATGCTGCCGCGGCTGGCGGAAGGCGAACTGGACATCATGATCGGCCGCGTCCTGGAGCGGCAAAACCAGTTCAACGCCGAAGTCCGCTATGAACCGCTCGCCGATGAACCGCTTTGCGTGGTCGCGCGGCCCGGCCATCATCTCGAAAATGAGACAGGTTTGACGCTACGTGGAATCGTCAACGCGAGCTGGGTTTTGCATCCGCCAGGCAGCGTCTTGCGCCATCGTTTCGATCTGATGTTTTCTCAAATCGGGCTGAATCCGCCGCAAAACGTGGTCAATACGAACAATTTTCTGGCGATTTCGAGCCTGCTGCTCCAAAGCGACATGTTGGCGGTTCTACCCGACGAAGTGGCGCGTCAATACCAACAGTACGGCGTTTTGAAACGAGTGCCGATCGATTTACCGTGCAGGATGGATACATTCGGTATCATCACGCGCCAGTCGCACCTGCTTTCACCGGCAGCCTCGGTCGTGCTGGAGGCCCTGCGGGAAGCCGCGGGCGAGGTGTACGGCACCGCTTTCGAGCCGGCAGTGGCGCGATAAATGCTTCTCCCGTGGTAATAGCAGCCGGCTGACGGCGCGGGAGGGACCGAAAGATGTACCACAAACACGGAAAACGGCAACGCGCCGTCGACGATTCTTTTTCAGTTCGCTCCGGTGGAGCGAGCGCCTGGTTTAGCAACGGCATGGCTCTCAAATCGACGATTTACAAGGCGGAACTGCAGATCGCCAACATGGACCGGCATTATTACGCCGATCATTCGCTGACGATCGCCCGCCATCCCTCGGAAACCGACGAACGGATGATGGTCCGCGTCGCCGCGTTCGCGCTGTTCGCGCAGGAACGCCTCGAATTCTGCAAAGGTCTGTCGGACGTGGACGAACCGGATCTGTGGGAAAAAGATCTCACGGGCGCGATCGAGACCTGGATCGAAGTGGGTCAGCCGGACGAACGGCGTATCGCCAAGGCAAGCGGCCGCTCGAATCAGGTGATCGTGATCGCCTATGGCGGCCGGGCGTCGGACATCTGGTGGCAGGGCGTGCGCAACAAGGTCGAACGTATGCGCAACGTGACGGTGTGGACGCTCGGCGAAGACGTCGCCAGCGCGCTCGGCTCGCTAGCCGAACGGACCATGCGGCTGCAATGCACGGTGCAGGACGGCGAAGCATGGCTCGGCAGCGCCGAAGCCGATGCGGTGAAAATCGAATGGACGGTATTGAAGGCGCCCGCCAACGCCTGACACTGAACGCGGCCGACGCTCGAAGCGCTTAAAGCGACGTCACGCGCGCCGCGTCCGGCGGCCCCTTGAGTTCGACCATGTTGCCCTCCGGGTCGAACAGATACAGCGACTGCCCAAAGCCGTCCGCGCCGTAGCGCTGCCCCAGTTCGCCCAGCCGCGCGCCGTGTCCGGTCAGATGCGCCTTGAGCGCTTCGGCGTCGAACGGCTCGATGCGCAAACATAGGTGGTCCATATTCCGCCCGGCTCCTGGCACGCCGTTTTCGGCATGGTCGAGCTTGGCGCCGACCTGCAACAGGTCGATCAGCGAGCGCCCCGCACGCAACTGTGTCAGGCCCAGATCGCGCTGCTCCTTCTCCACGGTGCAACCCAGCACGTCGCAATAAAATCGCGCCATGGCCTCGACGTTCGTCGCCCGAATGACGACGTGATCGATCTCGCGGATATGGATTTTCATGTCGAACGCCCCTTTGGCCGGTTCGAAGAATGGGTGAATAGCCAGTGTAGGAGAAAGGACGGCGCCGCGAGTGAGGGCCGGATCAGACAGGTATGGGCGAAAAAAAGCCCGCTCTATGTGGAGCGGGCTGAATCCATATCAGGAGGAGACATGGAGGAGACAAGTACTAATATACACATGGGGTTGGTGCGACGCAATAACTTTTTAAGGGAAAACCCGATATCGTGCGAATTTGTCGCAGTTTGCGGCAAAACGAGCGCCTGGCGTGCCTTTGGGCGCTACGAAGAAGCGCAATGACAGAGCAAGAACCGGGGCGTACTGTGTCGGCATGCGGCCTACATTGGTGAACATCGACACCGCTGATCCGGGACCAACATGAACCGCACGCCTACCGACACCCCATCCAGCGCCGCCAGCTGGACTTCCGACGACGAGCGCTGGGAAGCCGTCACACGCCGTGAGCCGCTGGCCGACGGCGCGTTCTTCTACGCCGTCAAAACCACCGGCGTGTTCTGCCGCCCGTCGTGCGCGTCGCGCCAGCCGCGCCGCGAGAACGTCGCGTTCTTCGTCGATGCCGCCGCCGCGCGCAACGCCGGTTTTCGTGATTGCAAACGCTGCCAGCCCGGCGGTCTGCCGCGCGAGCTGGAAATCGTGAACCGCGCCTGTGCCGCGCTGGACGCCGATCCGCAGCAACGCCTCACGCTCGCGCAGTTGAGCGCCGCCGTGCACGTCAGCCCGTTTCACCTTCAGCGCCTGTTCAAACGCGTGGTCGGCGTGTCGCCGCGGCAATATCAGGCCGCCCAACGGGGCGCCGCGTTGCGCGACGCGCTCCGGCGCGGCTCGGACGTCACTCGCGCCACGCTCGACGCGGGCTTCGGCTCGCCCTCGCGGATGTACGACAGCGCCTCGGCCGAACTCGGCATGGCGCCGTCCGCGTATCGCCGCAAGGGCGCCGGACTCACCGTGCGCTATGCCAGCGCTTCCACGGCGCTCGGCTTCGTGCTCGTGGCGGCCACGGAGAAGGGCATCTGCAAGATCGGTTTCGGCGACGACGCCGCCATGCTCGCCAACGACCTGCGCAGCGAACTCGCCAACGCCGATCTGTTGGAAGACACTGACCACCTTGCGCCGTTCATCGCGCAGATCGACGCCTATTTGCGGGGCACGCGCCAGGACTTCGATCTGCCGCTCGACATCGCCGCGACGGCATTCCGGCAGCGTGTCTGGGATGCGTTGCGGCGCATTCCATACGGCGAGACGCGCAGCTATTCGCAGATCGCCGAAACGGTCGGCGCGCCGCGTGCGGTGCGCGCGGTCGCCAGCGCCTGCGCGACGAACCCAGTGGCACTGGCGATTCCTTGTCATCGCGTGGTGGCAAAGGGCGGGGCGCTGGCGGGATATCGCTGGGGTTTGCCGCGCAAGGCTGCGCTGCTCGACAACGAGGCCCAGCATGCCGGTGATTTTTCGCGCGGCCAGACAAGGCATGACGAGCGCGCCCTTGCAGACGCCGAAATCGACACCGAAACCACCACCAAACTGGATCACGCCGCGTGAGCACGCTTGACGAAGTCGCTACCCTCGAATTGCCGTTCAAACCACCCTTCGACTGGCCGCGCCTGCTGCGCTTCTTCGGCGGACGAGCGACGCCGGGCGTCGAAGCGGTGGAAGACGGCGCGTACCGTCGCGCGATCGATTGGGCCGGCGACAGCGGCACGCTCAGCGTGCGTCTGCATCCGCGCAAGCGTTGCCTCGTCGCCAGCATCGAAGGGCCCGTGAGCCGTCACGCCGACGCACTCGCCGCGCCGATTGCGAAGATGTTCGATCTGCACGCCGACCCGAAAAAGATCGGAGCCGAGCTCGCCGCCGACCCTTGGCTCGCGCCGCTCGTCGAAGCCGTGCCCGGCCTGCGTGTGCCGGGCGCATGGTCGGGCTTCGAACTGGTGGTGCGTGCGATCGTCGGACAACAGGTCAGCGTGAAGGCGGCGACCACCATCATCGGAAGACTGGTGCAGCGTGCCGGCGAGCGCATCGAGGGTCATCCGCACGAGAACACCGCCTGGCGCTTTCCGACGCCCGCCGCGCTGGCCGCCGTGGACCTCGCGCAGATCGGCATGCCGGGGAAACGCGTGGCGGCGTTGCAAGGTTTCGCGCACGCGGTCGCGACCGGCGACGTGCCGCTCGACAGCAAGACAGCCGACGCCGACGCCCTGCGTGCCGCGCTGCTTGCGCTGCCCGGCATCGGCCCGTGGACCGTCGAGTATGTCGCGATGCGCGCATGGCGTGACGCCGACGCGTGGCCCGCATGGGACCTCGTGCTGATGCAGGCGATCTGCGCGCGCGATCCGTCGCTCGTGCGGCCCACGCAGCAACGCTCGCGCACCGACATGTGGCGGCCGTGGCGCGCGTACGCGGCGATGCATTTATGGAATGAAGTCGCGGACCGCGCCGGCGCTGCGCGTGGTGGCTGAAGCCTGGCGTCAGGCGGGAAGAAAAGCGCGGAGAAAAGCGGATCGCGCGCAACGCGCGTGGCGGGTAAAGTAGTGCGGCGCACAGCCGACGAACTGGCCGAAAAGGCAGGCGGATTGGCCCGGAAAAGAGGTTGCCCGGCGCGCCCGGATGCCCTGCCGGAGCGGCCTCAAGCAGCCGTTGTGGCGAGATGTTAAAGTGCCCGCTACTGAAAATTCCGCCGAACGTTGTCCACCGCGCAGTGCTGCGGCACATGGCGGCCGACAACGCTCGACTCGCATCAATGCCAAACACGACACCTTCCCGCACGACCGACGCGCTCTCGCACCGCCTGTCCGTGCTGACCTCAGGCCCGCAGCGCGACGCGCTGACAAGCGGCCTGCGCGGCATCGAAAAGGAAAGCCTGCGCGTGACGCACGAGGGCAAGCTCGCCTTGACGCCGCATTCGCCGGCGCTCGGTTCGGCGCTCACGCATCCTTCGCTCACTACAGACTATTCCGAAGCGCTGCTCGAACTGATCACGCCGGCTGAGCGCGACGTCGCGATCACGCTGGAGAAGCTCGACACGCTGCATCGTTTTGTCTACGCGGAACTCGGCGACGAGATCTTGTGGAACAACTCCATGCCGGGTCTGCTGCCCGACACCGACGAAGGCATTCCAATCGCGCACTACGGCAGTTCGAATATCGGCAAACTGAAGTACGTGTACCGGATCGGTCTCGCGCTGCGTTACGGTCGCACGATGCAGTGCATTGCGGGCATCCACTACAACTATTCGCTCAACGAAGAAGTGTGGCGGCTGCTGCATGCCGATCAGCAATCCACCGCGAACGCCGTGGACTTCCAGTCCGACCGCTATCTCGCGCTGATCCGCAATTTCCGCCGCACCAACTGGCTGCTGATGTATCTGTTCGGCGCTTCGCCGGCACTGGATCGCCGTTTCCTGCGCGATCGCCAACATACGCTCGACACGCTCGACGCCGACACGCTCTATCGTCCGTACGCGACCAGCCTGCGCATGAGCGACCTCGGCTATTCGAACACCACGGCGCAAGCCGCGCTGCACGCGGATTACGACACGCTGCCGGGCTACCTCGACGCGCTTGCGAAGGCTGTGAGCCAGCCGTATCCGGCGTACGAAGCGATCGGTACGCAGCGCGATGGCGAGTGGGTGCAGATCAACACGAACGTGCTGCAGATCGAAAACGAGTTTTACTCGACAATCCGTCCGAAGCGCATCACGTATCCGGGCGAACGTCCGCTGCACGCGCTGGCCGCACGCGGCGTGCAGTACGTGGAAGTCCGTTGCATGGACATCGATCCGTTCGAGCCGACCGGCATTTCGCTGGAGACGTCGCGCTTTCTCGATGCGTACCTGCTGGTCTGCGCACTCGACGACAGCGCGCTGTTGCCGCCTGACGCCTATGCCGAAGCCAACCAGAATTTCGGCCGCGTGACGATGGAAGGTCGCAAGCCCGGCCTCGAGTTGACTCGCGACGGCCGCCCGATCGCGATGACGGATTGGGCGAACGAACTCCTCATCAAGATCGACGCCGCGGCCGCCACGCTCGACGCGTTGCATGGCGGCGACGCGCATGCGCGCGCCGTCGCGGTTCAACGCGCGAAGCTGGCGGATGTCTCGCTAACGCCGTCGGCGCGCGTGCTGCAAACCATGCGCGAGAAGCAGCAGAGCTTCCTCGCCTTCGGCCTCGCGCAAAGCGAAGCACACGCCGCGTATTTCCGCGCGCGTCCGCTGGATGCGGAGCAAACCAGGGCATTCACCGATCTCGCCGCGAAGTCGCTGGCTGAACAGGCCAAACTCGAACAGGAAGAAGTCGGCTCGTTCGACGCGTTCGTCGCGGCTTATCGGGCGTACACGTTGAACCGGTTCAGCGTCTGAACAACGCGTGCTGGTGAGGTGACAAAAAAGCGGTCAGCAATGACCGCTTTTTTTCTGCGCAGGTAACGTCTACGCGATGCGCCATTCTGTGTAGAAAGCCATCGGCAATTTCTCCGCGCGCTGTAACGATTCTCTGATCCAGATGAAACACCGTACCGACCCGGTGGTCCAAACTGACATGACGCGCACCACAGAGGGAGGATGCAACGCGATGAAAAAAAGTCTGTTGGCCATGCTGTGCGTAGCGGCGGCGGGATGTTCGACGCAGGGGCAGGTCGATCCGGACGTCATGCAGATCGCGACAACGCCGTTGACGTGTTCGAATAAAGCGCAATGCGATGTCTGGTGGCAGCGCGCGCAAGCGTGGGTGGCGAGTCATTCGAAGTACAAGATCGAGTCCTCCACCGACACGTTGATTCAGACCGCCGGACCCGATGGCGGCAAGCGCGCGTTGGCGTATCAGATCACGCGCGCGGCGAACCCCGACGGCACTGCGACGATCGGTTTTGCCGCGCACTGCGATGGCTCGATGGGTTGCAAGCCGAACCCGTGGGAAGCCGGCGCCGACTTCAAGCAATACGTGCGAGGCGTCGCAGATGGCGCCAAACCCCAGGAGCCTTCAACGCTGCATCCGGATGCTTTGCAGGGCCAATCGAACCCGGCAACGAATGGCGAAGCCGTCACGCAATAGAAAGTGCTAAAAGCGCGCGCAGAGTGGCCCAAGAAAAGTGTCGCTTCGGCGCGCGTCCGCTCAGCGGATCATCGTCGAGCCTCAATGTCCCAGCCCCAATGTCCCAGCCTCAATGTCCCATTGAAGGCCCAACGCCCTTGCGCGGCTTGGTGATCCAGACCAGCACCGCGAGCACGAGAAAGGCCGCGCACGAAATACGGAAAAAATCATTGGTGGCCATCATGTAAGCCTGCGCGGTCACCACCTGATTCAACTGCGCGGTGATGCTGTCGCCAGACAGGCCAACGCCGGCCAGTGCATTGGTATAAGCATTGGTGTTCGCGGCATACACGTTGACGGAATCGGTCAGCATGGCGTGATGGTAGATCGTGTCGTTCTCCCAGTACGTCGTACTGATCGCCGTGCCAATCGCGCCCGACAAGGTCCGGAAAAAATTGGACAGGCCGGACGCACTCGCGAGCCGCTCATCCGGCACGCTGGAAAGCGTAATGGTGGTCATCGGCACAAAGAAGCAGGCAACGCCGATCCCTTGCACGAGCCGTGGCCAGATCACGTGATTGAACGGCACGTCGAGCGTGAACGTGGAATTCCAGAACGAGACGAACGCGAACACGATGAACGCAAAACTCGCCACCACGCGCAGGTTCAACCGGTGCATGTTCTTGCCGATCATCGGCGACAAAAACAGCGCGAGCAGACCCACCGGCGCGGTCGCCAGCCCCGCTAGCCCGGCGGTATAACCCATCACGGTCTGCAGCCAGAGCGGGAAGATCACCACCGAGCCGAAGAAGGCCATGAACCCGAACGAGATGATCAGCACGCCGAGCGCGAAGTTGCGATCCCTGAACAGCGAAAGATCCACGACGGGTTCTTTCTCCGTCATCTCCCAGACCAGCATGAAGGCAAGCGACACCACCGCGACCACCGCCAGAGCGACGATAAATGTCGAATTGAACCAGTCGCGATCTTTGCCGAGGTCGAGCATCATCTGCAGGCACGACACGCCGATCACGAGCAGCGCGAGGCCGACCGCGTCGATGCGCTGTTTCGTGGTCTTCGTCTCACGGCCGCGCAACAACAGAAACGCGCACACCGCCGAGAACAACCCGATCGGCACGTTGATGTAGAAGATCCACGGCCACGTGTAGTTGTCGGTGATATAGCCACCCATCACGGGCCCGAAGATCGGCGCGCAAATCACCGTCATCGCCCAGAGACCCAGCGCGAGTCCGCGCTTTTCCGGCGGATACGAGCGCATCAGAATGGTCTGCGAAAGCGGAACCATCGGTCCGGAGACGAGCCCCTGCACCAGCCGGAATGCGATCAGCGATTCGAAATTTTGCGCGAAGCCGCACAGCGCCGAGGCAATCGTGAAAAGCAGCACGGACAGCGTGAAAAGTTTCACTTCGCCGACCCGGCGCGCAAGCCAGCCTGTGAGCGGCACTGCGATCGCCGAGGCGACGGAATACGACGAGATCACCCAGGTGCCCTGACTGGTCGCCACGCCGAGGCTGCCGGAAATAGTCGGCACCGCCACGTTCGCAATCGACGTGTCGAGCACCTCCATGAACGTGCCGAGCGCGAGGCCGACTGTAAGCAGGGCCAAAGCGCCGCCTTTGAGCGGGGCGGGTTCGGCGGCGGGTAGGGCAGCGGCGGAAGCCGTAGCGTCCATAAAATCTTCTCCTCAACTGGGAAAGCTTGTCACGGCATCTTTATTGCGCGGTGCATACAGTGCGCTTACATGCCGGATCATTCTCTGCCCAGACAGACATCTTCATACAGTGACGCTCGTGAAAAGCGTGTCTTGGTTAGCGTTCGCCGTGTTCCGGCGGCGACTCTTCGGGTGATTCGTCCTGCGATTCCTGGTGGGGCCCCAAGCCGCATCCCACACTGCTCCCCGCGTCGATGCCGTTCGCAATGAAACGGCCGAGCAGGTCGATCAGGGTGGCATGGTCGGCGGCGGAAAATCCACGCAATTGCTCGTTCAGCACCGCCGCGCCCAAGCCTGGCAGTTGCCGCGCGGCTTCATGGCCTTGCGGCGTCAACTCCAGCTCCACCATCCGGCGGTCGGTTTCACTGCGCGTGCGCACAATAAAACCTTTCTTTTCAAGGCGATCGAGCAGACGCGTCATCGATCCGCTGTCGTAAGACATGGCGCGCGACAGCTCGAACGGCGTGCTCGCGCGCCGCGACGACAGCATGAGGATGACGCCGATCTGCTGCGTGGTCAGCCCCAACGGTTTGACCGCACGGTCGGTCCGCTCGACCAGCACGTTTCGAGCTTTCGTCAGGTAGTAACCAAGACTCGATTCGAGGTGAATCTCGTCTGCCTTGTAGGGACCGTCAGTCATCGTGTATCCGGGAACATCATCGAGCAAAACGGATTTTAGCTGCCTAAGCAGACAAGTCAAACTGGATTTCGCGTAGCGCGAACGGCGGAAAAACAACACGACCGATGCTTGCGCATCAAAGTATCTTGAAATTTAATTGCATAGTCAATATTATTACAGGCAACGAGTTACGCGCGACCCGCGCCACCCGAGACCATGTTCTGACCGATTGACGGCACGCCGCGAGCGACGTGCGAAAAGGATTTTCCCGATGCTGTACCTCAAAAACACGCTTGGCGGCCTGAGCCGCTCCCTGACCGATTCCGCACTGAATACCTTTCAAGGGCCGCACCGCTGGTGGAAACTCGCGTTGTTCGCTCTGCTGTTCGTGCTGCCCGGGGGATCGGTAGGCGTGGCGGTGCTGGCATGGGTCGAACATCGGCGGGGACAGAAGGGCGTCACAGGGGCGAAGGTCGAACCGGCGGCGGCGTCGCGTCTCACGTCGAACAGTGCCGTGGCGGCCACCGCTGCAGAAAAGCACGCGGGTCCGGGCGGCGCCTGCCAGGCGCGCGGCGACGCGCCGTGCCGGGCCGCGGCCGGCAAGCTGCTCCGGCAAGTCAAGTCGACAGAATCGCGGGTTTAACGGCCGGGCCGGTAACGGCGCGTAACCATCGCGACACCCTCAGTAACACACCTGCCTCCCTCCTCGCATTACCCTTTCAGTTTCCCGCGACCCAGCGGGCTCATACGCTAACATTCCGGCAGACCAAGATCTCGCCCGGCGGGCGGTGCCGCGATAGGCCGCACCGCGGCGTCCAGAAGGAATTCATTGCATGCAGTCTGATCGAATCTCGCGCGCGCGGACGCTTGCGCCTCGCGCCCTGACTATTGCCGTGGCTGCGGCGCTCGCCGGCCTGCTGTCCGCTTGTGTGGTCGGCCCCGATTACCGCCGGCCCGCCGCCGACATTCCAGCGTCGTACAAGGAAGCGGCTCCAGGCTGGAAAGTCGCCGAACCGGCCGATCAGCACGATCGCGGCGACTGGTGGACCATTTACCAGGACCCGCAACTCAACGCACTCGAAGACCGGCTGAACACCGCGAACCAGACCGTGGCTCAATACGCCGCCGCCTACCGGCAGGCGCGCGCGCTGGTTGGCGAGGCGCGTGCAGCGTATTTCCCGACCATCAGCGCGTCGGCGGGCGCTACGCGTTCGGGCAATGGGTCGTCGTCCGGCGGCAACTCGACAACCGCGACAAGCCGCTCCGGCATCGGCAATAGTTTCAACGTGCAGCTCGACGCAAGCTGGGAGCCGGATCTGTGGGGTTCGGTCACGCGCTCGGTCAACTCGCAGAAAGCCGGCCAGCAAGGCGCTGCGGCGGACCTGGCCAACGCGCGGCTGTCTGCCCAGGCCACGCTCGCGCAAACCTATTTCTCGCTGCGCTCGCTCGACTCGACTCAAAAATTGCTCGACGACACCGTCGCGGCCTACCAGCGCTCGCTGCAACTCACGCAAAACCAGTACGCGGCCGGGGTCGCCGCACGCTCCGACGTGATTCAGGCGCAAACGCAATTGCAGTCGGCACAGGCGGCCGCGATCGACAACGGCGTCCAGCGCGCCCAGGACGAACACGCGATTGCCGTCCTGGTCGGCGAACCGGCGTCCACCTTCTCGATTCCGCCGATGCCGCTCACCGCCACGCCCCCTGCCGTGCCGGCGCAGATGCCGTCCGCGCTGCTCGAACGGCGGCCGGACATCGCCTCAGCGGAACGCAAGGCTGCGGCGGCAAACGAACAGATCGGCGTCGCCATCGCCGCGTTCTTCCCCTCGCTGACGTTGTCGGCCTCCGGCGGCTTTGAAAACTCGGTGTTCTCGCAATTGCTGACCGCGCCGTCGCGCTTCTGGACGCTTGGCCCGCAACTCGCCGCAACGCTGTTCGACGCCGGTCTGCGCCAGGCCAAGACCGACGCCGCTCGCGCCGCGTACGACGGCGATGTCGCGAGCTACCGTCAAACGGTGCTGGCCGCGTTCCAGGACGTCGAGGACAATCTCGCGTCGCAGCGCATCCTCGAACAGGAAATCGTCGTGCAGCAGCAAGCGGTGGACTCGGCGCGTCAGGCGCTCGCCATCGTCACGAACGAGTACAAGGCGGGTACGGTCGGCTACGTCAACGTGCTGACGGCGCAAACCACCGCCTTCACGGCCGAGCAGAAACTGGAGAGCATCGCCGGGCAGCGGATGGTGTCGTCCGTGGGTCTGGTGAAGGCGCTGGGCGGCGGCTGGGACGTGTCGCAAATGAATCGCGAAACCGGCGATGTGGCGGCGCCGGCGCCTGCATCATCGGCCACGCCGGTCGCGCAAAGCGGGTCGGCAGCGCCGGCGCAGATGCGCAACGAGTAGCAGCGCCGACCGTCGAGGCGACTCAAAAAAGGCATGCCCGCCTTGCGCGGCCATGCCTCTTTTTTCGCGTCGCGCCGACGCCCGCAGGTCCCGACAGGCTCAGCAGCCCACGAGGTATCGCATGCCTCGCGCGGCACCGGCGCCCCATGCAGCGACATCGATGCCGCCCTTCGACCAGGCTGCGCCGCCGCGCCGCTCAGCGCGCCTCAGTGCACGAACGTCAACATTACCGTGTCCGGGCCGTTCGGCCGCCCCAGCAGATTCAGCAATCCCGCGAGATTGTCGCGTGCCTCCGGCGCGGCGCTGGCCGTCCCATGAAACGACGTGGCCGCAGCCGAGACCGTGCCGTTGCCGGTCAGCATCAACGGGCCCTTGGTGGTCGTCAGATCGAGCGTGGACGATTCGCCTTGTGCCTGAAACAGCACCCGGTACGAGCCAAGCGGCTTGACCAGCGAAACACGCGAACTGACGTCGGTCAGCGTGACGGTCAGCTGCCCGAACGCTTCGCGGTTGAAGCTGCGCCAATCGGACCACGACAGTTGCACATTGCCCTGCAGATCGAGTGTATTGAAGGGCGCGCCGAGGCCGCTCAGCAGTGAGGCGGGCACGGCGATCGTGCCCGGCGTGACGGTCGCGGTGCGCGGCGTGGCGTCGACCGTGATCGGCTCCGGCATCGCCTCGCTGTGCCGCATGGTCATGCGCACCCGGCCGGTAAAGAGCGGCCAGAACGCCGTGTGCCATTCGATCCGCCCAGGCAACAGGGTCGCCGCGCTCGTGTCGGAGCCCGCGGCCAGCATCAGCGTGGCCGAGCCGTGCCACAGCGAACCGGCCGGATTGACGAGATTCACGTGGCCGCGCGTCTGTTTGGCGAACTGCGGCGTGATCCAGGCGGCCGGCAGCATCGCCAGCATCACGACGGCGGCGGACAGCACCGCGATCACCAGCCAGGGAAGCGCGAGGCGCAGGCGCCGCATCCAGTAGGTCATGCGAGATCCTGTAACGGCACGGGTACGGGCATATTCATTTCGCGGTGGACGGCTGCAGCGACGCCGTCAGATCCACCTGACCGTCTTCCTTGAGCGCCGTGGCGTGCGCCTCCGAAACCTGCACCTTGAACTGCTTGCGCACGTCGTCGACCCAGTTCGTCCACGCCGGGAACGACGCGTTCTTCAACTGGATCTGGACCGCGTTGCCGATCACCTGAATCTGTGTCGCCGCGAGGCCATGATCGTTGAGCGAAGCGGTGAGGGCGTCCTTCAGCGCGGCGCCGGTGGGCGCGACGCCCTGAGCCGCCGCCGACAACTGCCGTGCTTCGTTCGCTTGCGCGGTCATCTGCGCCAACTGCCGCTGCAAGGTGGGCAACGATTCACGCAGATGCGCGCGCCCTTCCTGCGCGGGCGCCCACAGCACCGACCACGCGATCACAATGGCGAGCAAGCCACCGCCCCACACCAGCAGGTTTTTTTCGCGCTCGGTGCGCTGCTCCCAGAATCCGGCCCAGGTTTGTGCGAGTTCAGCTTTCATTGTCCGTTCCTGATGGTCCACTTGCCGGTATTGCTGTCGATCGCGCCGCTCAGGCCGTTACGGCCGAGGCGCTTCGCAAAGTCGGGATCGAGCTTGACCTCCGGCTTGAAGGTCACGTCGAGCCGGCGGTCGTGATAGTCGAGCGCGGCAATGCCGTTGACCGGCACCGGCGCCAGCGAACGCGCGAGGCCGTCGGCCAGCACCAGGAAGTCGTCCGGCGACAGCTCACCCGCGGCGATACGCAACTGCTGCAACTGACGCGCCATCTGGTCGGGCGCATCGAGCACGACAGTCGTTTTGGGGAAGGTAGTGAGCAGCAGTTCGGTCATTTGCGTGTTGATCGCGTCGCGTTGACGCGCCAGCATCAGCCACTGCACGTTCGCGCCGACAATCGCGATCACCAGCGCGCCGACCGCGAGCAACACCGGCAGGCGCAAACGCCGCAGCGTTGCGCGGTCGAGCCGCCACGGCTGCGAAGCGAACTCGAACTGGCACAGGTCGAAGCGGCACTCCAGCGCTCGCCGCGCGAGTTGCTCGAACGGCAACGGGCTCGCGCCGTGGATATACGCAGCCAGCCGCGCCGGGCTGCTCGTGGCGAGGCTCGGCTCATTGCCCGGCAATTCGGTGAGCATGTACAACGAGACCGGTGCCGCGCCGGCGAGCGCGCCGAGTGTCGCGTTCACGGCGTTGGCCGGCACGGCCAGCCCTTCACCTTGCACGCCCCGCGCGATCGCCAGTTCGACACGCGGCACACTGTTGCTCGCGGCGCTTTCCACCGCGCCTTCGAGCAGCAGGGCGGGCGCGGTCTGCACCACGGCGCCGAGCACGGCGGCCACCATCGGCACCACGGACGCCACGCCGGGCGCCACCACCGGCGCGACGCCCGGCAGCGAAGTCGCCACGCTGGCGGAGCCTGCCATGGCGGGCTCACCGGCGTTCACCATTTCCGCGACTTCGGCGGGCGCATTGAGATCGAGCGCGGCGGCCTGCGGCAGGCAGCGTGTGACCGGCACCGCGCGCAAGCTGCGGTGACCGGCGTTGGCGAACGATTCGCAGACAAACCGGAACCAGCCGCGGTCGATGATCGCCAGCAACTGCCGGCCGCCCGCGAGCGGTTTCGGATCGACGGCGATGTGACAGGTCTGCGGGTCCTGGATCAGTTGATCCTCGACGATATTCGGCAACGCCTGACGCAGCCGCGGGCCGCGCAGCGGCGGCAGCGTGGCGGGCATCATCAGCAGGTCGCGCGCGGCGACCATCAGCACTGTCGTGGTGGCGCGCGGCAGCAGCGCGAGCGCCAAACGGCCGGCACGCTGGGTGCGCCCCGACTTGTCGAGCAGCACGAACGGCAACTCCGGCAGTTGCCATTCCTGCGACGGCACCGCCGGATCACGCGGCGGCAATAGAACGATCAGCGTGCTCAAAGGCCACTCTCTCTGGGAAAGGCGTTATTCATAGTTGGTCTTCTACTCGCACGATACGCGTAGTGTGAGTCAATGCGTCGCGATAGACGAGTGTCGTGCGGTCCACCTCGGCGCGTTCGTGCTGCACGCGGCCGTGGATCAGGAAGTAATTCGAGTTGACGTCGAGTTCGTTCGGATCGATCGAAACCGATTGCACGCCGGCGCCGCGCAACGCGAGCTGTACGTCGCCGGCGTTACGGAAAAACACCGTCTGCCGACGCGCGACGAAGGCTTGCGCCGTCGACACGCTCATTCCCTGTACGACCGCCGCGATCACTTCGGCGGAGGCCGTGTTCACGTTGACGGCCGAAACGGTCGGCAACACGGTGACGAACGGGCGCAAGCGCGCGACCATCTCGGGCGTATAGCCTGGAATGTCGAGTAGCGAGTCGACGCTGGTCATTTGCAGCGGCGCGTTGGCCGAGCTGTCGTTGCTGTCTTCGATACCGGGTTTGTCGGTGAAGCTGCCGCCGGTGGCGCCGCCTTGAACCTGCGGGGTCGCTGTCGTGCCGTTCACGGACGTGACCGTTTGAAAGCGGGTGGCCGATTGCGCAAGGCTTGCGCGGACCTGGATTGCCGTGGTTTTGGCCAACTGGCTGTTCAGGCCGAGCGACACGAGCAGGCGCTGGTAGGCGCCGATCTGGTTCATGTCCAGTTGCATGACGCCGGGGGCGGGGCTCTCGACCAGATTCCGGAGGTTGAATTTGGCCTGGGCGTCTTCGATTGAGCCCGATAAATAGGTATCCGCGCCTTGTTGCGCGCGCACTTCGCCGATCTGGCCGAGGAAATCGGATAGCCGGGTTTTGGCGATGGGGACGCCCCATAGGCCGCCCAGGTACGTGATGCCGGCTGAGGTGTCGCCCTCCGAGCGGAGGATCAGGCGCGTCCAGTCTAGCGCGCCGCGGGCTACCCATTGGGCCTGGGATAGGAGGCGCTGGTTTTCTATTCGGCGGATTTGGACTTGTTGGCGCCAGAGCATGCCGGAGACCAATATTGCGGATAGGGCTACTACCAGTAAGGCGCTGATGATTGCTACGCCTTTCTGGGTTGGTTGGGTTTGGTTTTTGTTGTTGGCCTTTCCTTGCTTTCTTAGTGGTCTATTGGCGTTGCCCCTGTGCGGGGCGGCACCTACTTTCTTTGCCGCGGCAAAGAAAGTAGGCAAAGAAAGCCGCTTTACACCGCCAATGCTAAGCGGGTCCCCCGCACAGTCACGGTAGCGGCCCATCTGGAATCCGTCATCCCGCACACTCCCCGCCCGTGACAAGGCAGTCATACCTCCCGCCTCACACTGCGTGCTCGCCGGAACGGCAGGCAGGGAACACCATCGGTTAAGCTCGCCCTCGCGGGTGCCGTCGGCTTCGCCTCGGCTGGGAGCGGAAGCGGACCGAAGATGGTTTGAGATACGGCGACGAGTTGCAAAGGGCCGTTGGTTTTGTGATGAACCGCTCGGCGCGCGCAGCGCCGCCGGAACGGATGACGGCTTGGTCACTGTCGTTTGCTGTGCGAGGGATCGTTCGTCAATCGCGCCACTACCGTGGCTGCGCGAGGGCTCCGCTTGTACGTTAGCGGTGTGAAGCCGCTTTCTTTGCTTACTTTCTTTGCGGCGGCAAAGAAAGTGAGTGCCGCCCCGCACAGGGGCAACGCCAATAGACCACCGTGAAATCAAGGAAAGGCCAACACCCCAAAGAGCACAGCGCAACACTTCCCGCGGAGAAAAAACAAAACCCTTCATCTCACTCTCCGACGAGAAAAACCCGAGTCACCGGCCGAGCCAAAGACGTCGCTCCGACACTGACCTGCAACCCCGTCACCGACCGCGGCAGCGGCGCACTCCCCAACTGGGGCACTTTCAGATTATTGTCCGCCTCCGTAATGGCACTCTGCACATCGCCCATCTGCGTAGTCCAACCCACTTTCGGCACATAAACCTGCGCGGAAATCGAACCGACACCGCCCATCAAGGGCACACCACTCCATCCGTCACCTTCGCTACCGCGCAGCGCCCGCCGCAACTCGCCCATATTGCCCAAGGGCGGCGAGGCATACCGAATCACACGCCCACCAGACACCCGATACCGCACCACCTGCAAGCGCGGCGCCGCCCCGGGCAAATTCATCTGCCGTACGATCTGCAACACGCTGCCCGACACCGACACGGCCGGCTGCCCAGCCTCGTCATCCGATGCGGCCTGGCGCGCGTCGATCCGCATCTGGTCGAACAGTTGCGCGAAGACGCGCTCGTCTTCCATCGCGTTCGTAATGGTCTGCCGGCCGCGAATGATCTGGTCGAGCCCGCGCCACGACAGCACGGCAATCACCGCCAGGATCGCAATCGCGACCAGCAATTCGATCAGCGTGAAGCCGCGCGCGCCCCTCGCGCGTGAAAGGCGGCGGCGCTCAGAGCGAACGGTTGTTTTCATTCGCGACCACCGTCACCATTTGAGCCAGATTGCCGGAGCCGCCCGGCATCGTCACCATCACTTCCACACGACGAAACACCGGATTCGGCGTTGCCGTCACATGCTCCGTACAGATCAACTGCAAGTTGCCTTGCGAACAATCGAAGCTCGTCGAGCCTACGTTCGGCCACGCATGCGCCAGATGCAATTGCGCCAGCGTATTGTCAGCACTCCAGCCCGCCAGCAAGCGGCGGTGCAGATCGGCCTCGCCGCTCGCGAGACTCCCCACCGCGCGCAACGACGCCGCCAACGCCACCGCGATGATCGCCAGCGCGACCAGCACTTCGATCATCGTAAAACCGCGCTGCGCGACATGGATCTTTTCGCGCGCCACCCTGCTCCTGCAACGACGCATCTCAGTGCACCTCGTAGCGGCCATTGCCGGTGCCGACGATCGTCGCGCTCCCGGCCGCCGAAAACAGCGTGATCCGCACGGGCACGTCGATCGCCTCGGTACCGAACACGATTCGGCTCGGCTGCGTATCCGAACCCGGATAGTCGATGCTCACGCCCGTTACGCCGCCTTCCCAGCGACGCGGCCCAAGCAGATCGTCACGCAACGGACGCCAGCCGTCTTCGGTGCGCAGGTCGAAACGGAAGCCGCCTTCAACCGGTTGCCAGGCAATCGGCCGCGCGCGCACCTGCGCTTCGTCGCCGGCCGATTCGAACAGCAGCGCGAGACGCTGCGCTTCCTCGTTCAGATCGGTGCGTGGATTGCGCGTGACCGTCAACGCGGTCAAGGACACCAGCAGGCCCGCAATCACCAGCACCACCAGCATTTCCAGCAGCGTGAAACCCGCCGCGCGTTGCCGGCCGGCGCGCGCGCTCGCGTCACGTGAGCACGACACGCGATGAAGGCGCGCGCGGGCACACGCCGCGCGCGGCAACGAAGCCGTACACGGAGTGTCCACGCAGGACTTGCAAGCGGACAATCGTATAGTGCCGGCCACGAACGATCAGCTCACAATCAAACGACAACACATCGAAGAGCGCGTAAGAATCATCTCCTTAACTGCCTACTGCCACGAGCCGACGTCGGCATCGTTGCCTTCGCCGCCCGCCTTGCCGTCCGCGCCATAGCTGAACACGTCGATCTCGCCGTGCACACCCGGATTCAGATATTGATAGGCATTGCCCCACGGATCGTTCGGCAGACGTTCGAGATAGCCGCCGTCCTTCCAGTTGTTCGGCACGGGGTCCGTGCTCGGCTTTTCGATCAGCGCGCGCAGACCTTGCTCCTGCGTCGGATAACGGCCGTTGTCGAGACGATAGAGCTTGAGCGCCTGCATGACCGTTCCGATGTCCTGCTTGGCGGCCACACGCCGCGCCTCGTCGGGACGGCTCATGATTTTCGGCACGATCAACGCGGCCAGAATGCCCAGAATCGCGATCACGACCATGATTTCGATCAGCGTAAAACCGCGCTGACGTCGGCTGCGCGGACCCGCGATTTCATGACGGCGAGTGGTCGACAGTTGCATAGCTTGCTACCTCTTTTCAGGTGAAATTTTCGACTGGGCGGAATTCATCGTTCAGCGAACAGGGTGCCATTGAACACGTCCGGCCGGTCATTTTAATGTCATGGAGTTGAAGGGTCGTAAGAAACCGCCGGGCCGCCGCAAGTTTGCTCACGCGCTGGCGGAGCCTCGTGCAAAGCGCCTGGTTAGAGGGCGCTTTCAACCCAACGCAATTTTCACAATAGTCCGTACAATGATGCGCATGAACGCCATCCAAATCCGCCTTCTGTCGCTCGCGCTGTTCGCCGTGTTCTGCGCGACGCTGACCTATTGGGTCATCACGCTCAGCACGATGTCCGGTGCGCCGTTGCCCGCAGCGGCCGCGCATGCGCAGGTCTCGACCGACCAGGCCGCCACGCTGTTCGGCGGCCAGCTCACGCGCAGCGCCAACCAGGACGTGCGACTGTTCGGCATCCTCGCGTTGCGGGAAGGCGCCGCGGCTATCGTCAGCGTCGGCGGCGAACCGCCCCATGCGGTGTCGCTCGGCAGCGCGCTGATGCAAGGCGCCAAACTCTCCGAAGTCCGTGCCCGCTCGATCATCATCGACCGCAATGGCGCGCACTCCGAAGTGTTCCTGCCGGCCAACCCCGCAGGTCCCACGATCTACGTGCGCTAAAGTCACGCACCGAACAAACCGCCTCGCTGCACCGATTGCGCGGTCACCGCGCCGATAACCGGCACGCTCATCGCGCAATCCAGCCGCTCTCCCGGCCTTACTGCACCAGGTTGTTCAACTCGATGATCGGCAGCATCACCGCCAGCACGATCACCAGCACCACGCCACCCATCGCCAGAATCAGCAACGGCTCCAGCAGACTCGTCAGGAACATCGTGCGGCGCTCGAGTTCGCGCGCTTCGCCATCAGCCGCGCGGTCGAGCATCGTGGTCACGTCGCCGGTCGCTTCGCCCGAGCGGATCAGGTGAACCAGCACGGGCGGAAAGGTCTTCGTATTGCCGAGCGCGCGCGATAACGACGTGCCCTCGCGAACACGCACGATCGCATCGTCGATGTTCTCGCGCATGGCGTTGTTGCTGAGCGTTTCGGCTGCTGCTTGCAGCGCCCGCAGAATCGGCACGCCGGCCGCCGTGAGAATGCCGAGCGTGCTGGCAAAGCGCACAGTGTTGTAGCCGCGCACGAGTTTGCCGAGCAGCGGGGCGGTCAGCAGCCAACGGTCGAACGCGAGGCGCGGGCCGGGCTGCTTGAGAATGGAGCGCACCAGATACGACAGCACGACCACGCCGATCAGCATCGCCCACCACCAGTTCCGCACGAACCCGGACAGCGCCATCATCATGATGGTGAGGAAGGGCAGTTGCTGCTTGGTGCTGGCGAACACATTCACCACCTGCGGCACCACGTAACTCAACAGAAACGTGACGATGCCGAAAGCGATGATCGTGACAATGGTCGGGTACGTGAACGCGAGCACGATCTTCTGCTTCAGCGCGTTGCGCTGCTCGATATAGTCCGCGAGGCGCGACAGCACGAGACCCAGTTTGCCGGTATGTTCGCCGGCCGCGACCAGCGCGCGGTAAATCTCGGGGAAATCTTTCGGATGCTGCGTCAGCGCATTGGCGAGCGAATGGCCGCCGAGCACTTCCGCGCGGATCGACGCCATCAGTTCGCGAATGTAGTCGCGTTCCGATTGCTCGGTGAGCACGGCGAGCGCTTCGTCGAGCGGCAGGCCGGCAATCAGCAGACTGGCGAGCTGGCGCGTCAAGATTGCCTGCTCGCGTTGCGACAAACGCCGCCCCAGCGACAGCCGCTGACTGCGCTCGCCACGCGTGCGTGTGGCGGCCGGTTCGACGACGAGCGGCGTCAGTCCCTGCGAGCGCAGATTGGTCCGCGCGCCGCGCGCGCTGTCCGCGTCGAGTACGCCTTTTTGCGCCTTGCCCGCCGCATCGATCGCTTCGAAACGAAATGCCGGCATGCGCTTATGCTCCGCCCGTGACGCGGATCACTTCTTCGAGCGATGTCAGCCCGGAGGCGAGCCAGCGGTCCGCATCCTCGCGCAGCGTACGCATGCCTTGCTCGCGGCCGGCCGCGAGAATCTCGGCATCCGCCGCGTTGCGGTGAACCAGCGTACGAATGTTGTCGTCGATCAGCAGCAGTTCGTAGACGCCGCGACGTCCCGCATAACCGGAGTGGCCGCACCGGTCGCAACCCACCGGATGCCAGCGCACGCTGCCGTCTTCTTCCACGCGCTCTTCGCGGCACACCGGGCACAAGCGCCGCACGAGCCGCTGCGCCAGCACGCCGAGCAGCGACGACGCCAGCAGATACGGCTCGACGCCCATGTCGGTCAAACGTGTCACGGCGGAGGCCGCGTCGTTGGTGTGCAGCGTGGCCAGTACGAGGTGGCCTGTCAGCGACGCCTGCACCGCGATCTGCGCGGTCTCCAGGTCACGGATTTCACCAATCATGATGACGTCCGGATCCTGCCGCAGAATCGAGCGCAGCGCCCGCGCGAAAGTCATTCCGATCCGCTCGTTGACCTGCGTCTGGCCGATGCCGGAGAGGTCGTATTCGATCGGGTCTTCAACCGTCATGATGTTGGTGGTCGCCGTTTCGAGCCGCGACATCGCCGCATAGAGCGTGGTCGTTTTACCCGAGCCCGTCGGACCCGTAACCAGCACGATGCCGTGCGGTCTGCCGATCAGCTTGTCGAACTTGACGAGCGTGTCGGGCGCCATGCCGAGTGCTTCGAGATTCAGACGCGACGCGTCTTTCTCCAGCAGACGCAGCACCGCGCGTTCGCCGTGGCCGGTCGGCAGCGTCGAGACGCGCACGTCGACCGGGCGGCCGCCTACGCGCAGCGTGATCCGGCCATCCTGCGGCAAGCGCTTTTCGGCAATGTCGAGCTGCGCCATGATCTTGATCCGCGAGATCAGCGCGCCGTGCAGCGCTTTCTTCGGGCGCACCACATCGCGCAACGTGCCGTCGACGCGAAAGCGCACCACGGAAGAAGTCTCGAACGGCTCGATATGAATATCCGAAGCCTGCTCGCGCGCCGCTTGCGTGAGCAGCGCGTTGATCATGCGGATGATCGGCGCGTCGTCTTCCGACTCCAGCAGATCTTCCACCTCGGGAATGTCCTGCATGAGGCGCGAGAGATCGACTTCGCCTTCCACTTCGCCGACCACCTGCGCAGCGCTGCCGTCCTGACGCGCATACGCCTGGTTGATCGCCTGCGCGAGTTCGTCGGCGGGCACGCGCACGATCGACACTGCGCCGAAGTTACGCGCGACTTCGGAAAGCGCGGCGTCGCTCGTGCGTTCGCTGATCCAGACTTCGAGACTGTCCGCATGCTGATGCGCAACCAGAATCTGACCGGCACGCGCAAACCCGTAGGGCACGAGCCGAGCGGCGATCGCGGACGGCGCCTCGCGCCCGGCATGCTCCGTCGCGCCCGCAGGCGCAAGCGCCGCGGCTTGCGGCGCGGCGCCGGCTCGCGCTGCTGCCGGCGTAGCGGCCGCTGACGGCGGCGTGGACGGCGTGCTCACGGCCGCACTCCCGGCGACTCGGTAGAGGGCGTCACGGTGACGGGACTGCTCTGCACGGCGGGCCCAACGGTGGCCGGACTGTTCTGCGCGGCGGCGCCATTCGTGGCCGCCGCGCCGTTGGTGACAGCGGCGCCATTCGTAACAGCGCCTCCGTTGGCCGGCGGCGGCGTGAGCTTCTGCCGGCGCATCTTGTCGATATCGAACAGGTTCATCTCGGGCGAACCGCCCTGACTCGGACCGATCGGCATGGGCGGCACCACCGGGTCGTCATTGTCCTTCATCAGGTTGTTGTCCTGCTTGTATGCGCCCTGAACTCCCTGAATGTAGTCGTAGCGATTCGACGTCACTGCCTGAGCCGTCCCGCGATCGTTGATGATCACGGGACGCAGGAACACCATCAGGTTGGTCTTGTTGCGGGTTTTCTGCTCCGAACGGAACAGCTGGCCGATCCACGGAATATCGCCGAGCAGCGGCACCTTGCTGTTGCTGACCTGGTAGTTGTCCTGCATCAAGCCGCCCAGCACGATGATCTCGCCGTTATCCGCGAGCACCGTCGACTGGATCGAGCGCTTGGTGAATTCCGGGCCGGCCGGGTTGGTCGCGGCGTTGTTCGTGCCGGTCACGATCGCCGAGTCTTCCGTGTAGAGCTGCAGTCTGAGAATGCCGCCGTCGGTGATCTGCGGCTTGACGTGCAGCGTCAGGCCGACGTCCACGCGATCGTAGGTATTGAACGCCGAAGTCGCCGTCGAACTCGTGAGGTTCGAATACGAACCCGTCTGGATCGGCACGTTGGTACCGACGACGATCTTGGCTTCCTCGTTGTCGAGCGTGATGAGGTTAGGCGTGGACAGCACGTTCGCATCGGCGGTCTGCGAGAGCGCCTGCAGCAACGCACCGAGTCCCTGCACACCGAAAATGTTGTGTATCCAGCCGACGTTCAGGCCTTGCTGGAGACTTTGGCCGGCGAGCGCCCCGGCTAGACCACCTGTGGCGCCGGTCGCCGCGGCCGCCGCCGTCAGATTGATGATGCTATTGCTGCTGCCGGTCTGCAGATTGGTGCCGGCAAAGATCGAATTGTTCGCGACCTGCCACTGAATGCCGAGATTGCCGCTCGTGTTCGAGTTCAACTCGACGATCAACGCTTCAAGATAAACCTGAGCGCGCCGTGCGTCGAGCTGGTCGATCACCGCCCGCAAGTTGCGGTACACCGGCTCGGCTGCTGTGATGATCAGCGAGTTGGTCGCGGCGTCCGCCTGGATCATGCCGCCGGGCTGATTGTCGTCGCCCTTTTCCTTCTCGTTACCCAGCAGCCCGCCGGAATTGGAACCGCCGCCCGCGCCGTAGCCGCCGCCCCCGCTGCCGCCCATCGGCGAGGCCATCGAGCTGCTGCCGAGACCGCCCGAGGGCAGTGGCGGCGTACCCGACGTGCCCGTCGAATTGTTGCCGCCAAGCCCACCGCCGCCGTTCTGGTTGAACGAGTTCGCATCGTTCGAGTTCGCCGACGAGCCCGTGTCGCCGCCTTTGCCGAACATGCCGCGCAAGGTCTTGGCGAGCCGCGTCGCGTCCGCGTTGCGCAGCGGCACGACGTGAATGTTGCCGGGCATCGTGGTCGGCGTGTCGAGTTCCTTCGCCAGTTGCTTCGCTGCCGCGAGGCGCGCACCGTTCGACGCGCGGATCAGCAGCGAGTTGGTGCGCGGGTCGGCGGTGATCGAGACCTTCAGCGTCGCGTCAGTGCTGCCGATCGCGCCCGGGTCGAGCATCTTGGAGAGCTGCGTGGCAATGTCGATCGCATTGGCGTTCTTCAGTTGCACCACCGAAACCGACTGGCCCGCCGCCGTATCGACACCCGCAATGATCTGGGCGATGCGCCGCACGTTGTCGGCGTAGTCGGTCACTACAATCGTGTTGTTGGCGGGGTAGGCCGCCACGGTATTGTTCGGCGAGATCAGCGGACGCAGCACGGGCAGCAGATTGTTGGCCGATTCGTTCTTCAGCACGAATACCTGCGTGACCACCTGGTCGCCGCGCGCAACAGGCGCGTTGCCCACATAGGTCGGCACGCCTTGCAGCTTGGCGTCCGCCTCGGGCACCACTTTCAGCACGCCGTGGTCTTGCACCAGCGCGAAGCCCTGCATCCGCAACGCGGACTGCAAGGTCTTCAGGGCCTGATCCTCAGGCACTGCATTTTCCGACACGAGATTCAGCTGACCCTTTACACGCGGGTCGACGATGATCGTTTTGCCGGTTGCCGCGCCGATCGCCTTGGCCACCTGGTCGATGTCGGCGTTGACGAAGTTGAGTGTCACCTGTGCCTGTGCTGTCTGCGCGGTGATCAAACCAGCCACCAGCAGCGCCGTTGCGACGCGACGCAAAGCCATACGATTTCTTCTCATGGAATAGGGTATTGATGCCGACGGCCATAGCCGTTGACGGTCATGCAGTGCGGACATGGGAGCAGGCCGCCGCCCTGTCGATCTGCCGGCCGGCCTCGCGGGCGTTCATCGCCCTCGCAACCCGCCGCCCGATGTCCGAAAAAAATGAACAGTACCAGTTTTTCATGTCGGATTTGTCACAAAACAGACCGCGCTGTGCGATTCCTCTAAAGATTGCCCTATTTTGTCAAACAATTGAAAGCTAACAGGATGGTCTGTGATGAGCGCGAAAATGCTTCGTTTTCTGCGTGCTTATGTCGGTTAGCCAACTTGACGGAGGTCCGCCTGCCGGTATGATACGAGCCGTTCGAGTCCCTTGTTGCGTGTTGCTGGCGCGGGTTTTCCCCGATGTCCCGTGAATGCCCGGCTGGCGCGGCTCGGCTGCTGTCAGCGGCTGAAGTATGGCCGACGCGATCCCTAACCCACCCTTACGCTTGCACTTTATTTAGTGGTCTTGACCGATGAAACGCTCCCTCGTCACTGTCGCTGCAGGACTTGCCGTGCTGATAGCAGCAGGGTCGGCGCGCGCCGATTGCTTTGACGAAGCGGCCAGGTATCAAAAGGTCAATCCTCTGATTCTGCGCGCAATCGCGTGGCAAGAGTCACATAATAGGCCCGACGCACAGCATAAAAACGCCAATGGCTCGACCGATTACGGCGTCATGCAGATCAATTCGATTCATCTGCCCACACTCGCCCAGTACGGTATCTCGCAAGGCACGTTGATGGAGCCGTGCAAGAACGTCTATATCGCGGCATGGCATCTGCGCCGCCAGATGAACAAGTACGGCAACACATGGCAGGCTGTCGGCGCATACCACTCGGAAACGCCGGCATTGCGGGACAAGTACTCGCAGCAGATCGTCGCGATCCTGCGCAAGTGGAATCTGATGCCGGCTACGCGCTGAGTCGGTCTCGTGAGCCGGCCCGCTGATCTGACTCCATCCGGCCTAATCCGGCCTATTACCCGGCCGTCGCCCGTTTTGATGCACAATGCGGCTTCGTGCTGCCGTCGAGGCTCGAACATCGTTCAGGTCGAGCCGTCATGCGACCCCGAGCCCGGCACGCCTTCCAATCCTCTAGCTTTTCCGTACTGCGATGAACCAGCCGCTATTGCCCGTCACCGTGCTCTCCGGTTTTCTGGGCGCCGGCAAGACCACGCTCCTGAATCACATTCTCGCGAATCGCGCCGGTTTGCGCGTGGCCGTGATCGTCAACGATCTGGCCGCCGTCAATATCGATGCGACGCTCGTGCGCGATGCCGCCGCGCTGTCTCACGTCGAGGAACAACTGGTCGAGTTGTCGAACGGCTGCATCTGCTGCACGCTGCGCGACGATCTGCGGGTCGAGATCAAGCGCCTCGCGGCCGAACAGCGTTTCGACGCGATCCTGATCGAATCGACCGGCGTGGCCGAACCCATGCCGATCGCCGAAACGTTCACCTTCGTCGATGACGAAGGCGCATCGCTCTCCGACGTCGCGCGGCTCGACACGATGGTGACCGTGGTCGATGCATTCAACTTCCTGCGCGACTACGGTTCGGCCGACGCGCTCGCCGAGCGTGGCATCGCTGCGAGCGAAGAGGACGACCGCACACTCGTCGAGCTGTTGATCGAGCAGATCGAATTCTGCGACGTGTTGGTGGTAAACAAGGCGGATCTGGTCAGCGCGGACGAACTCACGCGCCTGCAGCGCATTCTCGGCCGGATCAACCCGCGCGCGGTACAGGTCGTTGCCCGTTTCGGCGACGTGCCCCTCGCGCAAGTGCTGAACACCGGCCGCTTCGATTTCGACGAGGCGTCGAGCGCGCCGGGCTGGCTCACGTCGCTGAATCATGAGCATGAGCACGGCCATGCGCATCACGGTGAGGCAGACGAATTCGGCATCGGCAATTTCATTTACCGCGCGCGTCGGCCGTTTCACCCGGAACGACTGTGGGCGCTGCTGCATCAGGAGTGGAAGGGCGTTCTGCGCAGTAAAGGCTTCTTCTGGCTGGCCACGCGTAACGATATCGCCGGCTCGCTTTCGCAGGCGGGCGGCGCTTGCCGGCACGGTCCAGCGGGCATGTGGTGGGCCGCTCAGGATCGCAGCGAATGGCCTGACGGCGACGACGAGCTGGCTGCCGAAATCGCCGCGGACTGGTATGGCGAACCGGACGATCTGAGCATTGGTGACCGTCGCCAGGAGCTGGTCATGATCGGCGTCGGCATCGATCCGGCTGTCTGGAAAGCGAAGTTCGACGCGTGTTTGCTGACCGACGAGGAATACGCGCAGGGACCGCAAGCATGGGAGAAGCTCGCCGATCCGTTCCCGGCCTGGGATTTCGACGAAGACGACCACGATCACGATCACGATCATGGTCACGGCGAGATCGTGCATCGCCACGACTGAGCGCCCTTTGCCTCCCGGCGGGATAGTCGCGACGCTCGTCGCCGCTATCCCTTGCGCAGTGTGCGGACGAAAACACGCAGGCGAAAAAAAACCCGCCATTGGCGGGTGTCAACTGCCTGGCAGTAATCTGCTTAGCGCTTGTTGACTGCGTCCTTGAACGCCTTACCAGCCGTGAACTTGACGGTCTTGGCGGCCGGGATCTTGATAGTTTCGCCGGTCTTGGGGTTACGACCCGTACGTGCTGCGCGCTTGCCCGAACCGAAGCTGCCGAAGCCGATCAACTGGACCGCATCGCCCTTCGACACAGACTTCTTGATCACTTCAAGCAACGTGTCCAGCGTTTCACCGGTTTGAGCCTTGCTGGCGCCCGTCTGTCCTGCGACGGCGTCGATCAGTTCCTGTTTGTTCATTAAGGTTCCTTTCTGAGTTTAGGTTGACACGAACAGCGCGAACGCGCCGATTATACGTGCGCGGGCCGCGCCGTCGAGCAGCTCCGGCTCCGGATCCCCTCCGGACCAATAGCGCCGGACAGATGACTGTCCGTCGGCCGTGCTGCCGCTCCCTTCGCGGCGCTTGCTATGATAGCGCAGCGCAAACCCAATCAGGATAAGGGTTTCGAAGAATTGCACGGTTGCGGAGCGGATAAAGCAACGAAACTGCCATTTTTGCTCCCGGCGACCTTCAACCGAGGGCTGAAACCCAGTCCGGACGGGGCTTGGCGTTGGTATTTGCCAACGTTCAGCGCGTCTTTTTCGCCGTTCGGCGAGCTGTGCTCGGGCGGTAACGTTCAACCCGCGTGTGAAAAAACGCTCGCCGGCTCAAGTTTTCTTATCCCCCACGGGGGCCTTGGCGCGAAGCGACAGGTTCTGGGGGCCTTTTTCCGAGCGTCATTTTCCGTCGCGCATGACTGATCCGCTGATCCCCGCCGTCCTCGCTTTTCGCGACAACGGCACGCCTTTTTCGCCGCTTTACGACGATATCTATCACAGCGCCGTGGGCGGTCTCGAACAGGCCCAATATGTTTTCCTGCGCGGCAACGCGCTACCCGAGCGGTGGCAGGGCCGCCGCGTCTTCACCGTGGTCGAAACCGGCTTCGGCATGGGCATCAACTTTCTGGTGACCTGGGCCGCCTGGCGTGCCGACTCGTCGCGCTGTGAGCGGCTGCATTTCGTGTCGACTGAGAAACATCCGTTTACCGTCGACGATTTACGCAAAGTAGTAGCCGCGACCATTTCCGATCCGGAGATTGCGGGCCTCGCACAAGCCCTCGCGAACGCCTGGCCGATGCTCGTTCCTGGCACGCATCGGCTCGAGTTCGAAGAAGGGCGCGTCGTGCTCACGCTCGTTTTCGCCGACGCGCAGGACAGCCTGCCGGCCTTGAGACTGCGTGCCGATGCTTTTTACCTCGACGGATTCGCGCCGGCCAAAAACCCCGAACTCTGGAATCCCGCGATCTTCAAGGCGCTCGCGCGCCTGGCGGGCGAGGGCGCCACCTTCGCCACCTACAGCAGCGCCGGCGAGATCAAACGTGCGTTGACGCAATGCGGCTTCGAATACCGCAAGGTGGACGGCTTCGGCTGGAAACGCGCGATGCTGGTCGGCCACTTCGCCCCCCGCTGGCGCGTGCGGCGTTACGAGCCGCCCGCGCCGCTCGCGCTCGGCGAGCGCCATGCCGTGGTGATCGGCGCCGGCCTGGCGGGCTGTGCGGTGATCGAACGGCTCGCGGCGCGCGGCTGGCGCGTCACATCGCTCGAACGGCATGCTTCGGTGGCGCAGGACGCGTCGGGCAATCCGGCCGGCGTCTTTCATCCCATGATTTCGCGTGACGACAGCGTCGCCTCACGCGTCACGCGCGCGGGCTTTCTGTATTCGCTCAAGCGCTGGGCCGCCCTCGAACGGCTTGGTTACGGACCAACGCGCGGCGGCCAAGGCCTGTTGCAGATCGCAGCGGACGACGAAGAAGCCCGCTCGATCAGCAACGCGATTGCCACGTCAGGCTATCCATCCGACTACGTGAGGCCCGTCTCGCCGGATGAAGCTCAGCGGCTCGCCGGCATGCCGCTCGCCCGCGGCGGCTGGTTCTTTGCGCACGGCGGCTGGATCGACCCGGCGTCGCTCTGCGCAGCACAGTGCGCCGCGGCGGGTCAGTTGCTCGAACGACACTTCGGTGTGGATGTCGCGCGAATCGAGCGGTCGGGCGATGAGTGGATCGTGTTCGACTCCGCGGGCCAGGCGCTCGCGCGAGCGCCGGTGGTAATCGTCGCGAGCGCTCACGACGCCGCGCGCATCGCCGGTTTGCAGCACGCGCCGACTCGCAGCATTCGCGGCCAGCTCACATTGCTGCCGGCAGGCACGGTGCTGCCGCCGCTCGGCATGCCGGTGATCGGCGAAGGCTACGCCGTTCCACTCGCCGACGGCGTGACGCTAACCGGCGCCACCTACGAACTCGACGACCCCGACACCACGCTGCGCGCGGCTGGCCATCTGGAAAACCTGCAGCGCGTCGCGCAGATGCTGCCGGCCTTCGCGGGCATCGCCGATCACGCTAAGTCAGCGGCGTTGGCGGGGCGTGTCGCGTTCCGTTGCGTCACCAGCGATCGCATGCCGATGATCGGCCATCTCGCTGACGAAGCGCTCGCAGCGCGCGACGCCCAGCGTCTGCGCGGCGCATGGCCACTCGATCTGCCACGTACGGACGGACTGTACGGCGCATTCGCCTATGGTTCGCGTGGGCTCGTGTGGGCCGCGCTTGGCGCAGAGCTGATCGCCTCGCAACTGGAAGGCGAACCTTGGCCACTTGAACGGGATCTGGCCGAAGACCTCGATCCCGCGCGCTTTCTGTTGCGCGCATTGCGTCAGGGAACGGTCCGTTAACGGTGAGTTAACCGCTGGCGTCCCCGCATGCTTACCCGATGAGTTATCCACTGAAACTTGTGGATAACTGCGCCGTTTACCCGCGCAACTCATGTGGAGCCGTTGTGGACGTAAACGGGGTAACTTTGCCGCCGCCGAAAATCGCAAAAAGTTGCTCTTGTATACCCGCCGCTGCCGCACATGCTGTGCATCCGGTTGTGCGATCGGCAAACCGATGATTCATTTCGGTAAACAGGAGTTATCCACAGAAACCGAGGCACCTTGTTAACTGTTACTACGTATACATACGGTAAACCAGTAAACAGCAAGGCCGTGGCTGGAATGAAGCCTATCGACGTAGCTCCGTCCCATGACCCAAGACAAAACTGCCTCGGCAGTGTCCCGAAAAACACATCTGCCGAATTCAAACTGGCCGCATCCGCGGCTGAGTTTGGACGTAAAAACGGTCGCTTTTTCCTCATGTCGTCGAGATAACGTACGTTTTTACCGTTTTGTCAGCATGTTCGTGTCTTTTCGGTCGAGGCTGAAAAAGCTATGGCACAATCGCCGTTCTTTTCCGCGTCGTGCCTTGCTTCTACAGCGGCACACGCAGCAAACGGAACGGTGCCGCTCAATCAGAATCTGATTCAAAGTCGACGGCGTTCTTTCACCGTGCCGGTTGCTACGGCCGCACCCCGAATGCGTCAAGCTCCCCGCGGCTGCGGCGCATTCAGATCATCCGATCGTTGAACACTCGCAACGCTGGCCATGCGAAGCGATCGCGACAGTGAGCGCTCCATGCGCCCACCCGCTCGCCGGCGTCTGCGCCGGTTCGTGTCGTCTGCCGTTGCTGCAAAGGAGAACCCATCACGATGAATTCGGCGTTTTCATTTTTTCCAGCCTGGCCGCTTTCACCCGACGCCATTTTTTGGGCTGGTCTCGCATTGCTTGCCGCCGGTCTGTGCGGAGAGCTGTGCTATCGCGCGTGGCGTTTGCCGCGCATTTCCGGGTATGCGGTGATTGGTCTGGTTGCCGGCGCCGCCGGTTCGGGCGTGATCGACGCGGATTCCGCGAGCGCCGCGCGGCCGTTGCTCGATGTCGCGCTAGGCTTGTTGTTGTTCGAACTCGGCAGCCGCCTCGATTTGCGCTGGATCCGTCGCAATCCGTGGCTGATTCTGTCGAGCGTCGCCGAAGCCACGCTGACTTTCGCGCTCGTGCTCCCGGTCTTGCTGTTTCTGAACGTGCCGCTCATGGTGGCCACCGTGCTCGCTGCGATTGCCATGGCAACTTCGCCGGCCATGGTGATCCAGCTGAAAACGGAATTGCGCGCGGAAGGCCAGGTCACCCAGCGTCTGCTGACCTTGACCGCGCTGAACAGCATGTATGCGGTGGTGATCGAGAAGCTCGTGTCGAGCTGGCTGCATCAGGAAATGTACGGCAACGTATTCGCGACCATCCTGCAACCGCTTTATCTGCTGGTCGGCTCGCTCGTGCTCGCGTATCTGCTCGCGCGCACCTGCACATTCTTTTATCGACGTTTGAACATGCAGGACGAACATTCGTTCGTCGCGCTGTTCGGCCTCGTGCTGCTGGCCATTGCGGTCGCGCATCTGTTCAAGCTGTCGACCATTCTTGCGTTGCTGGCCGCCGGCATCATCGTAAAGAATCATGAAGCGCGTCCGCAGTTGTGGCCGGAGCACTTCGGCACGGCCGGCTGGTTGTTGACCGTGATTCTGTTCGTGCTGACGCTGACTTCGTTCGAATGGAAAGACATTGCGCTCGGCGGCGTCGCGGCGCTGGGTCTGATTGTTGCGCGCCTCGTGGCGAAACTGGTCGGCGTGCTGGCGTTTGCCAAGCCGAGCGGTTTGAACTGGAAGCAGGGCATGGCGCTTGGTCTGTCGTTATCGCCCATGTCGGCGCTCGCCTATCTGCTGGTCGACGATACGTACAACCTGTATCCGAATTTCGATCCGCAACTGCGGGCGATCGTCATGTGTTCCATTTTCGTGCTGCAGATTCTCGGGCCGTGGCTCGTCTATCGCAGCCTCGCGCTGGTGAGCGAACGGCGCGAAGAGTAAGTGCGCCGGCGGGCGCACTTCGTTGCTCGAAGCTCGGTGCTTGCTATGCTCTATCCAGCTTATATTCGATTCAAAAACGGCCGGGCACGTGACCCACACCCGGCCGACCTGACTCAGGGGACGCCATGTCACTCGAACCCTTCATCGATTCGAAACCGTTCACCTTCGGTGTCGAACTCGAGATGCAGATCGTCAACACGCATGACTATGATCTGACCAAAGCCGGCTCGGATCTGCTGCGCCTCATCAAGGACGAAAAGATCCCCGGCAACATCACGCCGGAAATCACCGAAAGCATGATCGAGCTGTCCACCGGCATTTGCACGTCGCATGAGCAAGCCGTCGCCGACTTGCGCAAGATTCGCGACACGCTCGTTTCGGCGGCCGATCATCTGAACGTCGGCTTGTGCGGCGGCGGCACGCACGCGTTCCAGCAATGGAGTGAACGGCAGATCGTCGATACGCCGCGCTTTCAGTACCTGTCCGAGTTGTACGGCTATCTCGCCAAGCAGTTCACGGTGTTCGGCCAGCATGTGCATATCGGCTGCCCGGATCCGAACAGCGCGCTCTACCTGCTGCATTCCATGTCGCGCTTCATTCCGCACTTCATTGCCTTGTCCGCATCGTCGCCGTTCGTGCAGGGTGTCGATACCGGCTTTCATTCGGCACGACTGAATTCCGTGTTCGCGTTCCCGCTCTCGGGCCGGGCGCCGTTCGTGTTGACGTGGGACAGTTTCGAGGAATATTTCTCGAAGATGGTCCACACGGGCGTCGTCAACAGCATGAAAGATTTTTACTGGGACATCCGGCCGAAGCCCGGTTTCGGCACGATCGAAGTGCGCGTGATGGACACGCCGTTGTCGGTGGATCGCGCGGCGGCGATTGCCTGCTACATCCAGACGCTCGCGCGGCATCTGCTGCTCGACAAACCGATCACGCCGAAGGAAGACGACTACCTCGTCTACACCTTCAATCGTTTCGAAGCATGCCGTTTTGGTCTGGCCGGCACCTGTATCAATCCGCAAACGGGCGAACGCAAGACGATTTCCGAAGACATTCTCGAAACGCTCGATCGGATCGCTCCGCACGCCGAAGCGTTGGGTTCGGGTAATGCGCTGGCTGAAATCGGCTCGATCGCTCGCAGTCAGGTCAATGATGCGACCTGGCTGCGTGGCGTCGTCGAACGGGAGAAGTCCCTGCACGAAGCCGTCAGGCAACAGTGTTTGCAGTGGCGCGCGTAGCCGGAGACTGAACGGCTCGCGGTAAATCGTAAGGAAACCCGCCTCGAGCGGGTTTTTTTCAATAAATTAAATTTCCAGCTCGGCGTATCTTAGGTTTTATAAAGTTAACGTATACAGACGTAGTAGTAGTTAACAAGCATTGCGCCGGCCTGTGGACAACTGAATAATTCCCTGCAAAGTCAATGCGCTGCGTAAACCATAAGTGAGCTGATCGAGGCTGCATGGAGGCCGGTATACGAGGACAACTTCGGTGCGGCCAGGCAGGCCTCGCGCCTTATCAAGAATTGGCGCACAAGCTGTCCTTGCGTTTTCCCGTGGTTATCCACAGCTTGCGTTGGATAAGTTAGCTGTACGATTCGCCGCTCTCGCATAGAATGTCGTTTTCGCTGCCTTGCCTTGCAGGGCGGTAAATTTTTGAGATAGTAGAAAACCGTCTTGTCCGCAGTTGGGCGAGGCTACCCCACACAGGCTACGGGTGCGGTCGGCGAATGGTTCGCCAGCGGCGCACGAAAGCTGTAAATAAACCAATCGAAGATTATGAGCGAAGGCGTATACGGAGAACAGGCGACCGGGCGGGTGACCCACAGCCTATTGCGATTGAGCACGGCAATGCGGAGCCAGGCTTGGGAATGGGCGGAAGGCGCTGGCCTGACGCCGACTCAAGGCGAAATTCTGGTTTTGCTGATGCAGCGCAAAGGCCCGATGCGTCTCGGCGAAATTGCCCGTGAAACGGCCCTCACCGCCGCGACAACCAGCGATGCAGTCAGCACGCTCGAGACCAAAGGCCTGGTCGAAAAACGCCGTGCCCTCGACGACGGCCGCGCCCTCGCAGTTCGCCTGACGGCGCGTGGCCGCACGGCCGCGAAGCGCGCCGCGCAATGGCCGGACTTTCTGGCCAAGGCGGTCGGCACGCTGCGCGATGACGAGCAGGCTGTGTTCTATCGCACGCTGCTCAAGACCGTGCATCAGCTGGAAGCGCAAGGCACGATTCCGCCGCACCGCATGTGCCTGACCTGCACGCACTTCGAGCCGAGCAAGAATCCGAAGAAGACGCCGCATCATTGCGCGTTACTCGATATGAACATGTCGGATACGGATCTGCGCCTCGATTGCTCGGTGTATGAGATTGCCGACGTCGCCACCCAGAAGAAGACCTGGAAGATCTTCGCCCAATAAGGCGGCTTCTTCCGGGACAATCCGCTACACTGCCAGCCGGTTTGGGCGGGCGGCGCATGCCGCCTGTCAGCCGTCCGGTGCCGCGTGGCGGCAAGTCTTTAGTCAACCTGAAGGTGGGGCAGGCCGATGAATCACGAAGTTCTGGCCATTCGCCACGTGCACTTCGAGGATCTGGGCAGTCTTGAGCTGGTGCTCGGCGAGCGCGGGCGTCCGGTTCGCTATCTCGATGTCGGGGTGGCTCGCATCGAGGCGCCGAATCCCGTCTCCGCGTCATTGATGGTGGTGCTCGGCGGCCCGATCAGCGCAACCGACGACGCGCATTACCCGACGCTCGTGCCGCTGCTGTCCAAGATCGAGAAACGCATAGCGGCGGGTTTGCCGACACTCGGCATCTGCCTTGGCGCCCAGCTGATTGCCCGCGCGCTCGGTGCTCGCGTCTATCCCGCGGGCCGCACCGAACTCGGTTGGACACCGCTTACGTTGACCGATGCCGGCCGCGCTTCGCCGGTGCGTCATCTGGATGGCGCGCAGACTTCCATGCTGCATTGGCACGGCGACACCTTCGATTTGCCTGACAACGCGACACGTCTCGCGTCGACTCCTGCGTGCGAGAACCAGGCGTTCTCCTGGGGCAGCCATGTGCTGGGTCTGCAGTGTCATCCGGAGATTCGGACCGATCGCTTCGAGCCCTGGCTGATTGGTAACGCCGGTGAGCTTGCGGGCCACGGTATCGACGCGCGCCAGTTGCGGGCCGAGACCGCGCAGTTCGGTCCCGCGCTCGAAGTCGCCGCGCGCCGGATGTTCAGCGAATGGCTCGATCAGGTCGAGGCGAAACCCTGATAGGCCCGTGCCAGCAGTAAATCCATTGCGGTGCTATGCTCGTTCGCTCTTGGGTTTTTACTGGGCGTAATCCATGAGCGCGCTTTTTTCTCCGCTCACGCTGCGCAGCGTGACGCTTCCCAATCGTATCGTCGTGTCCCCGATGTGCCAGTATTCCGCCGAGCGTGGCGAGGCAACGGCGTGGCACATGATCCATCTCGGCAGCATGGCATTGTCGGGTGCCGGCATGCTGTGCATCGAGGCGACTTCAGTCGAGCCGGACGGACGCATCACACCGGGCGATCTCGGCTTGTGGGACGACGTCACCGAAGCCGCGCTCGTTCCCGTGCTCGCCGCGATCCGCAAGCATTCGCACATCAAGGTCACGATGCAGTTGTCGCACGCCGGGCGCAAGGCGTCGAGCCACGCGCCTTGGGAAGGTGGCCAGCTGATTCCGGTGTCGCAAGGCGGATGGTTGCCGCACGCGCCGTCCGCGTTGCCACACAAGGCAGGTGAAGAGCCGCCACTGGCGCTCGACATACCTGCGTTGAACCGGATCCGCGAGGCATTCGCGGCCTCGGCGCGGCGCGCCGCGCGGCTCGGCATCGACGGACTGGAAGTGCATGCGGCACACGGCTATCTGCTGCATCAATTCCTCTCGCCGATCGCCAACCAACGCGACGACGAATACGGCGGCTCGCTTGAGAACCGCATGCGCTTTCCGCTTGAAATCTTCGATATCGTGCGCGCTGCATTTCCCGCCGACAAACCCGTCGGCGTGCGCGTCTCGGCAACCGACTGGGTCGAAGGCGGCTGGACGCTCGAGGATACGATTGCGTTCGCGCAGGAGCTGAAAAAGCGCGGCTGCGACTGGATCGACGTGTCGTCCGGCGGCGTCTCGCCGCTACAGAAGATTCCGCTTGAACCGGGTTATCAGATCCCCTTCGCCAAGGCCGTCAAGGAGGCCACGGGCCTCACCACCATCGGGGTGGGTTTGATCACCGACCCATTGCACGCCGAGCAACTGATCGAAGCCGGCGACGCCGATCTGATCGCGCTGGCTCGCGCATTGCTGTACAACCCGCGTTGGCCATGGCACGCCGCGGCGCAACTCGGTGCGACGGTCGAAGCGCCGCCGCAGTACTGGCGCTCGCAACCGCGCGAGCAAAAGGCGCTGTTCGGCGACATTTCGTTCGGACAACGGTGAAATTGGCGACACGTCTTGCGCGCGCGTCTTTTTGACGGTTGAACGAAGCCGTCGTGAGCGTGTACGATGCCGGTTGTGGCGCATGAGCGTCGCAGATCGACGCGGCGCTCGCAAGGCGCCGCGTTTGCTATGCGCGTCGGAAAAGAGCAGCGCATTAGACGCGGGCATTCCTGACGGCTGCCGATCTTCACCCCAAGTTCTTCACAAGGATTCATTCAATGAGTTCACGCAGGATCGCCGTGCGCCGTTCGGGTGTGCACGGCAAAGGCGTGTTTGCCGTCGAACCGATTGCGGCCGGCGAGCGGCTGATCGAATACAAGGGCGAACGGATCTCCTGGAAAGAAGCGCTGCGCCGTCATCCGCACAATCCGGCGGAGCCGAATCACACGTTCTATTTCGCACTCGACAGCGGCAAGGTGATCGACGGCAAAGTGAATGGCAATAGCGCGCGCTGGATCAACCATTCCTGCGCGCCGAACTGCGAAGCCGAAGAAATCGACGGTCACGTGTATGTGCACGCGTTGCGCGATATCGCCGAAGGCGAGGAAGTCTTTTACGACTATGGCCTCGTAATCGACGCGCGGCAGACCAAGAAGCTCAAGAAGGAATACGAATGCCGTTGCGGCGCGCGCAAGTGCCGGGGCACGATGCTGGCCCCGCCGGAGAAGGAGAAGGGCGCGGGCAAGTCTGAGAAGTCGGCCAAAAAGGCCAAGACGACTGCAAAGAAAGCGAAGAAGAAATGACATGCGCGCTGCCTGAGTCGTTCACATTGGTGAACGCGCCAGGCAGTCCGTCGCACAGCTGATCCGTTAGCTATCCACCGGCGCCGAGTGCGCCGATTTTTTTGCCGGCCGCCTTGTATCGGGCGTGGCTTCAATGTGTACGCTGATCGGCACGAGCGGTATGCGCACAATGAAACGTGCGCCGCCTTCCGGCGCGTCTTCGTAATGCACGCTGCCGTGATGCAGCACCATGATGTCGTGAACGATGGCGAGGCCGAGACCGGCGCCGCTGTCCACGCCGGCATCGCTCTGACCGTCGCCGCGGAAAAACCGTTTGAAGAGATCGGCCTGCTGATTGCGCGGCACGCCCGGCCCGTTGTCTTCAACGGCAATCTCCGCCATGCGCAGGTCGTCGATCACCGTTTGCGACACCGTTACCGTAATGCGGCCGCCATCGAAGCGCGACGGTGGCATGTACTTCAGCGCGTTATCCAGCAGATTGGCAATCACTTCGTGCAGCAGTACGGGATTGCCGCGCGCCATCAACGGATGGCCGTTGCTCGGGTCGTCCAGACGCTGGAAACCGAGGTCGACGTGGAACGTCAACGCACGCGGCACCCATTCCGCGCCGGTATCGAACGCGAGCGCGGCCATGTCGACGTTGACGAAGCGAGCCGCCTGTTCGCCCGGCTCGGCGCGCGCGAGCGAAAGCAGCTGATTCGACAGCCGCACCGCTCGGTCGGCTGCGGCGCGCAACTCACGCACCGCGGCTAGCGTTTGCTGCGGGTCGCGCGCAACGGCCGCCTGCTCCGCATGCAGCTTGACCGCGGTCAGAGGCGTGCGCAGTTGATGCGCGGCGTCGGCGATAAACTTGCGCTGGCCGTCGAGCGCGGTTTTCAGGCGACCGAGCAACGCGTTCAGCGCACCGGTCAGCGGCCGGATTTCGACCGGCACATAGGTCTCGTCGACCGGTTCGAGCGACGTGTGGGTTTGCCGGTTCAGTGAATCCGCAAGATCGGTCAGCGGATTGAGCTGCTGATTGACCACGCGCCATACGATCACCCAGCCGGCCAGCAGCAGCAATAGCAGCGGCATCATGATCGCGACGAGAAACTCGGCGGCGATTCGAAACCGGTGGTGCACCGGTTGGCCGACCTCGACGACGATCGGATTTCCCGTTGGTTGATCGACCCGCACCTGCGCCACGCGCACCGTCACGCCCTGATGCTGCGTTTCGAATACGTACGCGTAATGCATGCGCCGCACGCTCGTGCCCTGCAGCGGAAGATTATGGTCGCCGGCGATTTCGGTTTCGCCAGTGCTGATCCGGTAGACGAGGTGTTCCACCGGGTCCGAGAACATGGCTTGGGCAAGTGGCGGCACGGTGACTTTGGCGTCTGGGCCGGCAATCTGGATCTGTTTGGAGATCGCGGTGGCGAGATCGGCGAGCGAACGGTCGACCACGTGCTGCGTGTACTGCCACGCCAGCCAGTATGCGATCAGGCCGCTCATGAGCGCGAGCAGCGAAAGGGGAGCAGCGAGGCGCCGCAGCAGCGTGCGGCGCAGACTATTGGCGGCCGGCTGGGGCATGATCGAACGCGCGGGAAAGAGGCAACGGCGCAAGCACCGCGAAATTTCGCCGACGGCCGGCGTGTTGCGCAACCAGTGCGCGGTGCCGGCCCGGCGCCGTCAGGCCGCAATGGGCATTGCGGCCTTCATGACGATTATGCGGCCTGGCGGATTTCCTGCAACAGGTAACCGAAGCCACGCACCGTGACGATCTCGACACGGCAGCTTTCGAGCTTTTTACGGACCCGGTGCACGTAGACTTCGATCGCGGTGTCGCCGAGATCGCCGCCGAAATGCGT
Organism: Paraburkholderia sp. RL17-380-BIE-A; assembly: GCF_046028085.1. Classification (NCBI taxonomy): domain Bacteria; kingdom Pseudomonadati; phylum Pseudomonadota; class Betaproteobacteria; order Burkholderiales; family Burkholderiaceae; genus Paraburkholderia; species Paraburkholderia sp. RL17-380-BIE-A. Next base: position 232,906 of record NZ_JARESQ010000011.1, on the reverse strand, counting down.
CAGATGGTCTTGCAGTTGCGCCTTGCTGACCACCCGGCCATGACGCAACAGCAGCATTTCGAGCACGGCGAATTCACGCGGCGAGAGTTCGAGCGGCTTGTCGTCGTTGAAAATGCGGCGGTCGACGCCCGACAGGCGTACACCACCCAGCGACACTTCCGGACGCGGCATGTCGCCGTGCGGACCGCTGCGGCGCATCACCGCGCGAATGCGCGCTTCGAGTTCGGTGGGTTCGAACGGCTTCAGCATGTAGTCGTCGGCGCCGGAATTCAGACCTTGCACGCGGTCGTTCAACTCGTCGCGCGCGGTGAGGATGATCACGGGCGTGTGACGATTGCTCTGACGGAAGCGCGAGAGCAGCGACATGCCGTCGATGCCGGGCAAGCCCAGATCGAGGATCACCAGTTCGTGGCGATTTTGCGTTAGGGCCTGTTCGGCGAAAATGCCGTCGTGAACCATGTCGACGGTGAAGCCGGCTTGTTCGAGACTGCTTTGGATGCCGCGTGCGATGGGGCGGTCATCTTCGATCAGAAGGAGTCGCATGGATTTCGCTCAAGTACAATGGGTTAGGCGTTTGGGCAAGCGGTTCGCCGGGGCGCCTGCTGCACAGGCAGCGTGCGGCGTGGCTATACCGGACTGACACGAAGAAGCGGCCACGAAGCAGGCATCGAGCAGCCTCGAAGCACTTGTTCCGCGCCCCGGACCTGTCGCTTCGCGCGAGTCCCCCGAGGGGCAAGAAAACTTGGGACGGGCCGGCGTTTTCTTGAGAGCGATCACGAAGTCATGTCCGAGATAAGCATTCACGAACTGGAAGCCGCGATCAACTTCTGGCGCGCCCGCTCACCTTCGAGCGGCGACGAACTCGTTCTGTGCAAGGAGGCAAGCGCGCTCTCCAAGCCGTATGCGTTAATGATTGTACAGCGTCAGAACACGCTATCGCCGGATCGTTTGGACGAGACTGCGAGGCTTGCATGGGATTCTTACGTGCACCTTAAGAATAGCCTGTAGAACTGAAGGTTTGGACAAGGGATTACCTGCAATGCCCTTTCATTGCCGCCGAATTGTTCCGTATGCGGCTCGTAATCACGGCTGAAGCCGACCTGTTTGTTTGTATTACGCCGTAATACTGTCGATAAACGCGGCCAATTCGATGTCGCGTTCGGTCAAGCCGTTGGCCTCGTGCGTCGAAAGCGTGATTTCCACCTTGTTGTACACGTTGAACCATTCCGGATGGTGATCCATTTCCTGCGCCTTGATCGCGACGCGGGTCATGAAACCGAATGCTTCGTTGAAGTCAGCGAATGTGAACTGGCGCTGGATTGCGTCGCGGCCCGTCGCGGCTTGCCAGCCATTCAGCGCGGCGATCTGGGTGGCGCGTTCTTCTGAAGTGAGTTTGTGAATCATGGTGCTACCTCATTGAGTCTGGACAGACACGCCGGTGGGCGTGCGCACCCGCTATTTTTTCATGGATAAAGCCTGCCCGCTGCCGGCCTGCCCGGCGTTACCTGTCAGATATCGCCGTCTGCCAGCCAGCCCTTCCGTGAGCCGCGCGTGATGACGCGATCGTGTTCGAGCACGTCGCCGGCCGCGAACGCCGGTTGGGCGGCAAGCTTTGCCAGCAGCGGCGCGAAGTCGGTTTGCGTCACGTTGAACAACTGCGCGAAATCATCGATTACGAAGTAGGTCTTCTGGAACGTGTCGATGCGGTAGCGGGTGCGCATCACGCGTTCGAGGTCGAAGCCGAGCCGGTTCGGCGCGGCGCTCTGCTGGCTGTAGAGCGTCTCGCCCTTGCTCGACACAATTCCCGCGCCATAAATCTTCACGCCGTTCGGACTTGCCGCGTCGCGGATCAGGCCGAACTCCACGGTGTACCAATAGAGGCGCGCGAGCAGCGGCAGGGCGCCGGCGTCATGGGCGGCAAGCGCGGCGCGGCCGTATGCGTGCATGTAGTCGGCGAATACCGGGTTGACCAACAGCGGCACGTGGCCGAAAAGATCATGAAAACAATCCGGTTCCTGCAGGTAATCGAGCTGGTCGGGCCGGCGCATCCACCAGGTCACGGGAAACCGGCGGTTCGCCAGATGCTCGAAGAACACCTGGTCCGGCACGAGGCCCGGCACGGCGACAATCTGCCAACCGGTGGCGGGTAGGAGCTTCGCGTTGATCTCGTCGAAGGAGGGCACGCGATCGGCCGGCATGCCGATGCGTTCGACGCCCGCCAGAAACTCGTCACATACGCGCCCTTTGAGCAACGCCGTCTGGCGGGCGTAAAGCTGTTGCCATACTGCGTGGTCGACCGCGCCGTAGCTTTCGGTTGGTTGATCGATGGTGAAATCGGCACGGGTTTCGAGCCCGGCGTCGAATTGCTCTTTCAGTTTGGCGGTATTGGCGGTGGACATGGTGCAACGCTCTGCGGTAGCGGCAGTAAAAATCGGTGATGCAAGTGTAGAGCGGCAAGTATGCGGAAAGGGCGCAATGTTGGCGTTTTATAGATGTGATATGCAATAATCATGCATGAAATCACCATTCAATGCAGGTGTTCGTCATGTTAGAACTGGATCACTTCGATCTCGCGCTGCTGGAGGTGCTTCAGCGCTTCGGCCGGGCAACGCATCAGCAACTGGCTGAGCAGGTGCCGCTGTCACCGTCACAGATTGGCCGGCGCTTGCAGCGTCTGGAGCAGGCGGGTGTGGTGGACGGCTATCGCGTCGTGCTGCGGCCGGAAAAACTCGGGCTCGGCGTCACCGCTTTTACGAGCTTGAAGTTGAAGCACCACGGCGATTCGATCATCGAGCAATTCCAGCAACAGATCGACGTGCTGCCTGAAGTGCTGGAGTGCCATGCCGTGGTGGGCGACGCCGACTATCTGTTGCGCATTGTCGCGCCCGATCTGAACTATCTGTCGACGTTCGTCATGAAAAAGCTGATGCGCGTGCCGGGCGTCGATAGCGTACGTTCGAATATCGTGCTTACCACCTTCAAACGCAACGGGCCGTTGCCGCTCGGCCATCTGTCGCCGGGCGCAGCCGCCGCTTGAAGCGGCGGCGTTACGCATGCGGCGCCGGTCTCGCGGATTCAGGCCGCAGCCTATAGCGCCCTGGTCTTACGCGGCTTGCTTTGGGGCGCTGTCCGGGCTCAGCAAATCGACGTAGGCCACCGCCACCAGATCCGATTCCGGCACGCCGAGCGTGGCGAACATCGCGTGCGCTTCTGCATGGCCGCCTTCTTCGTCGTCGTCCTGGGCAAGCAGGACTTCGAGTTCGACGAAGTCGCCCAGACCGTCCACCCGGTCCAGATGGATACGTGTGCGCCCGGTCAGATACACATGCCGTTCCTTGGTGACGATGCCGCGCGTGGTCAGCGCGGTGGCGAGCAGCGCGTGCATGGCTTCCGGGTTGGTCACCGGGCTGCGCGTGTAATAAGACGCTTTCGGGCCGTCACGGTCGTCGCGCTGGTAGAAGATCAACTCGGCCGGCGTGCCGTCGTCGAACTGGCGCAGCTTCAGGCGGCCGCGCGGCACGTCGTAGAAAAAGTCCTGCTGGCGGAAGATCAGCGGCGCGTCCGGCGCGAGCTGCGCCGCGCGTTCGCGGAGTTGCTCGAAATGCTGGGCGCGGGCTTTGATTTCAATGTTGCGTGCCATGTCAGGCTCCTGTCGAAGGATGGAGTGGTCGGCGACTTCCGGTGTTGCCGGGGCGAAGCTGCCGGGAAGGACAAAGTCAGGCGGAACGGGAAACAATGCGGGGACGGCGCGTGAGCGCGAAGCCTCAATCTAACAAAAACTGCGTGACGGTGTGGTTTCAGATGTGGGGCGGATGGACGCGACGGGTGATGAAACTCACCGGCCGATCGTCGCGGTGGTCCGCGGAAAGCGCCGCGCGAGAGGACCGCCGTGAGGATCGCCGCGAGGACTGCGCGGTACACGGACATCATGAGAGCGGCTCATATCGCTTGCCTGTCGCACTCTGGCTGACGGCCGATCATGCTTCACGCAATCGTCGTTCGCGTGCTCATCAAGTCGCCCATTGCTGCTCGATCAACTTCAGCGCTGCCGCAATGGCCGGCTCCTCCTTGCGCTGCGCGAGCGTGATGAAGCTGAGCTGAGTCGGCACGGTCACACCTTCGACAATGGTCAGCGCGTGCGCATGCGCTTCGGCGATCGCGGTGGCGTCGCGTGCGAGCGTGAGGCCCACGCCTGATTTGACCAGGTCGAGCATGGACGGCTCCTGATCCACTTCCGCCACCTTGATGGGCTTCACGCCTGCCTCGTCGAAGCAGCGCGACAACAAGCGGTTATGCGCCGACGCGGGCGGCGTCCAGATCCACGGCAGCGCCGCAAGCGAGCGCCAGTCGCGCGCGCCTTTGACGCGGTCTTTCCAGCCGGCCGGCGCCAGCACACGGTACTGGAAGTGAGTCAGCGTGACGGCGTGAAAAGCGGGTCCGTCGCGCGGTTCGTCTTCGGACGGCAGGCCGATGTAGTAGCCGACATCGAGCTCACCCGCGCGAACCTGCTCCAGCACCCATCCCGACATGCCGTGGCGCAAGGCTGTCTCGATGCGCGGCCAGGTTTCCACGAGTTGCTTCAGGAAGCCGCCGAGGCGCAGAAACGCCGGGTCGAGGATCGTGCCGATCCGCAAGCGCCCGCGTACTTCGTGGCGCAGCGATTGCGCCGCCCGCTGCACGTCGTTCGCCGCGCCAAGCGCGCGTTCGGCGTGCGGCAGCAGCGCCTGGCCGTCGCGCGTCAGCGAAAGCCCGTGCGAGGTCCGCGTGAACAGCGTCACGCCGAGCGTCTCCTGCAAATGCTTGATTTGCAGGCTGACGGCGGGTTGGGTCAGGTGAAGCTGCACCGCGGCGCGCGTGAGGTTGCCCTCGCGCGCCACGGTGACGAAGGCCCGGAGCAGAGTCAGATCCATATCCTGATATTAACCCGCCTTATAACGCAGTTGAGCATTACTCATTGGATTTGCCGGCCCGAAGCGCCGTACGCTTCAGCTTCAGCACGCCTTGATCGAGCCGCAGGCGCCGGGGCGGAAGACTTCACAGGAAAGAGGACACCATGAGCGAGACATATCAGGACGAAGCCGTGCGCAGCGCGAAGAGCGCGAACGCGCTGACGCATTTCATCAATGGCAAAACCGTCGAAGGCACGAGCGGCCGCTTCGGCGACGTCTTCAATCCTGCTCAAGGCAGCGTCAGCGCACGCGTGCCGCTCGCGAGCGTCGCCGAAGTGGACGCGGCCGTCGCCGCCGCCAAAGACGCGTTCCCGGCATGGAGCGAAACCGCGCCGATCAAGCGGGCGCGTGTTCTGTTCAAGTTCAAGGAGCTGCTCGACCGTCATCACGACGAACTGGCGGAACTGATCACGCGTGAGCACGGCAAGGTGTTTTCGGACGCGAAGGGCGAAGTGATGCGCGGCATCGAAATCGTCGAGTTCGCCTGCGGCATTCCGAATCTGCTGAAGTCCGACTTTACCGATCAGATCGGCGGCGGCATCGACAACTGGAACCTGCGCCAGCCGCTCGGCGTGGTCGCCGGCATTACGCCGTTCAATTTCCCGATGATGGTGCCTTGCTGGATGTTTCCCGTCGCGATTGCGTGCGGCAACACGTTCGTGTTGAAGCCGTCCGAGCGTGATCCTTCCTGTTCGAACCGGCTGGCCGAATTGTTGAAGGAGGCCGGCTTGCCGGATGGCGTCTTCAACGTCGTGCACGGCGACAAGGTGGCGGTCGACGCATTGCTCGTGCATCCGGAAGTCAGTGCGTTGTCGTTCGTCGGTTCGACGCCGATCGCCGAATACATCTACACGGAAGGCACGAAGCACGGCAAGCGTGTGCAGGCTTTGGGCGGAGCGAAGAATCATCTGGTGGTGATGCCGGACGCGGATCTCGACCAGGCGGTCGACGCCTTGATCGGCGCGGCGTACGGCTCGGCGGGCGAGCGATGCATGGCCATTTCGGTGGCCGTCGCCGTCGGGCATATCGCCGATGAACTGGTCGAGCGGCTCACGCCGCGCGTGAAGAGCCTGAAGATTCTCAACGGCATGGAGTCGGATGCCGAGATGGGACCGTTGGTCACGGCGGTGCATCGCGAGAAAGTGGTGGGCTATATCGACTCTGGCGTCGCGGCGGGCGCGAAACTGGTTGTCGATGGGCGAGGCCATCAGGTCAGTGGACACGAGAAGGGATTCTTTCTTGGCGGCACCTTGTTCGACGATGTTTCGACCGACATGAAGATTTACCGGGAAGAGATTTTCGGACCCGTGCTTTGTGTGGTGCGCGTGCCGGATTTTGCGTCCGCGGTGGAACTCATCAACGCCAATGAGTTTGCCAACGGCGTGTCGCTGTTTACGTCCGATGGCGGTGTCGCTCGCGCGTTCTCGCGCCAGATCCAGATCGGCATGGTTGGCATCAACGTGCCGATTCCGGTGCCGATGGCGTGGCACTCGTTTGGTGGCTGGAAGAAGTCTCTCTTCGGCGACCATCACGCGTATGGTGAAGAAGGCGTGCGGTTTTACACTCGCTACAAGAGCATCATGCAGCGCTGGCCGGACAGCATCGCCAAAGGCGCTGAGTTTACGATGCCGGTGGCTAAGTAGATTGAGGCATTGGCCTTCGGCAGCGCTGCTCGTGGCGGTCGAAGGCAGTAGCGCAACGGCCGCCGCAGATGCAGAAGAAAGGCTGGAAACACAATTAGAGCCCAACGCCACGGTCGCATGCCAATCATGCGACCGGTCGGCAAAAAAGCTTAGGAGACTGAACAATGAGCGATTCCGACACCAGGCTCGAGACCGCGCGGCGGCTCGAAGGCGAGTTCGATTACATCATCGTGGGCGCGGGGACGGCGGGCTGTGTGCTGGCCAATCGCCTGAGCGAAGATCCGGACGTGCGGGTATTGCTGCTCGAAGCCGGCGGCAAGGACGACTACCACTGGATTCATGTGCCGGTCGGCTACCTCTATTGCATCGGCAATCCGCGCACGGACTGGCTCTACAAAACACAATCTGAGCCGCGGCTGAATGGCCGCGCGCTTTCGTACCCACGCGGACGCGTCCTGGGCGGAAGCTCCTCAATCAACGGCATGATCTACATGCGTGGGCAGCGCGAAGACTACGACGAATGGGCTCGCGTCACGAACGACTCGTCCTGGTCGTGGAACTCGGTGTTGCCCGTCTTCAGGCGCAGCGAAGATCACTATGCCGGCGCGACCGAGTCGCATGGCGCGGGCGGTCCTTGGCGCGTGGAGAAACAGCGGTTGAAATGGAAAATACTCGAAGAGTTTTCACGCGCTGCGCAGGAGACCGGCATCCCCGCCACGGACGACTTCAATCGCGGCGATAACACCGGTGTCGGCTACTTCGACGTCAATCAGAAGCGCGGCATTCGCTGGAATGCGTCGAAGGCATTTCTGCGTCCCGCACTCAAGCGGCCGAATCTCATGGTCATTACCGGCGCGCACACGCAACGCGTCGTATTCGAAGGTCGCCGTTGCACAGGCGTCGAATATCGCGGCGACAACACGGACTATCTGGCCAAAGCACGCTGCGAAGTGATCCTCAGCTCTGGTGCTGTCAATTCGCCGCAATTGCTCGAACTCTCCGGTATCGGCAACGGTGCGCGTCTGCAGAACCTGGGTATTGAAGTCGTCAACGATCTGCGCGGCGTGGGAGAAAATTTGCAGGACCATTTGCAATTGCGAATGGCCTATAAAGTCGATGGCGTGCGCACACTCAACACAGCGTCCGCGCATTGGTGGGGCAAGCTGATGATCGGCATGCAGTACGCGCTGTTTCAAAGCGGGCCGATGTCGATGTCGCCGTCGCAACTCGGCGCGTTTGCCAAATCAGACCCGAATGATCGCTCGCTGACGCGGCCCGATCTCGAGTATCACGTCCAGCCGCTTTCGCTCGATCGCTTCGGCGAACCGCTGCACCGATTCAACGCGTTCACTGCGTCCGTGTGCCAGTTGCGGCCCACCTCGCGCGGCAGCATTCACATTGAATCAGCCGATGCGTCAGCGCCGCCGTTGATCGCCCCCAACTATCTCTCTACCGATTACGACCGGCACGTTGCCGCCAATGCGCTGCGTCTCACGCGACGCATTGCCGCGGCGCCCGCGCTCTCGCGCTACCGGCCGCAAGAGATTTTGCCGGGCGTCCAGTACCAGACCGAGGAAGAGTTGCAGCAGGCTGCCGGCGCCGTCGGCACGACCATCTTCCATCCGGTCGGCACCTGCCGCATGGGCACGACCGACGACCCCGGCGCGGTGGTCGACAACCGGTTACGAGTTATCGGTGTTGACGGATTGCGGGTGGTCGATGCATCTGTCATGCCGACCATCACCTCGGGCAACACCAATTCGCCCACGCTGATGATCGCGGAGCGCGCCAGCGAGATGATCCGCGAGGATCGCCGTGCGCGCGTTGCCGGCAGTTCCGTGGCGCAAACAAGCTCGACGCCTTCCGTGTTCGCCGTGTGACAAGTGTCATACGGCTCGCATGAGATGCCCGTCCGACGTGCACGGCGGGCGTGTCATGCTTAGGGTCATGTTGCAGACCGGCATCATCCACTAAGTGCAAATCCCAATGAATGCGCTGCATCATTGGCGCGACAATGGCAGCCATGCTGCGTGTGGCCCCATGGATTACCGTCCGGATTGGTGCAGCACGCCAACGAGCGGCACGGGGTGCCGCCGTCATAAAAAGTCGCGCAGCGGTTCGCGCGGAAGATCGTAATGCTTCGCCTTACTCCGTATGGAAGGGAACATGATTCTCGGCGATACGATTCTCGAAACGCGCGGCCTCACCCGTGAGTTCAAAGGCTTTATCGCCGTGAACGGTGTGAACCTGCGCGTGCGCCGTGGCTCGATCCATGCGCTGATCGGCCCGAATGGGGCAGGCAAGACCACCTGCTTCAATCTGCTCACCAAATTTCTCGAACCGACTGCGGGTCAAATCGTTTTCAACGGTATCGACATTACGAGCGAACGCCCGGCGCAAATCGCACGGCGCGGCATTATCCGGTCATTCCAGATTTCTGCTGTATTTCCGCATCTGACAGCATTGCAGAATGTGCGCATTGGCTTGCAGCGTCAGCTCGGCACGGCATTTCATTTCTGGAAGAGCGAACGCACGCTTCGCCAACTCGATGATCGCGCAATGGATCTGCTCACGCAGGTCGGATTGACCGATTTCGCCGACGTGTTGACGGTCGAACTTTCCTACGGCCGCAAACGCGCGCTGGAAATCGCCACCACGCTCGCCATGGAGCCGGAGCTCATGCTGCTCGACGAGCCCACGCAAGGCATGGGCCACGAAGACGTCGATCGCGTGACGGCGCTGATCAAGAAGGTATCGAGCGGCCGCACCATCCTGATGGTCGAGCACAACATGAACGTGATCGCCGGCATTTCCGACACGATTACCGTGCTGCAACGTGGCGAAGTGCTTGCCGAAGGCAGCTACGCCGAAGTGTCGAAGAATCCGCTCGTGATGCAAGCCTATATGGGCAGCGCCGACGCGGCGCTTGCCGGAGCCCACGCATGAATACGATTGCCGAGCGCGAAAGTCTCGACGTTAGCGGGACGGATAACGCCGTGCCTGCGCTGGACATCAAGGGTTTGCAGGCGTGGTACGGGGAATCCCACATTCTGCATGGCGTCGATCTGACGGTGAACCGCGGCGAAGTCGTCACGCTTCTGGGCCGCAATGGCGCGGGACGGACCACGACGCTGCGCGCCATCATGGGTCTGAGCGGTCGGCGCACTGGTTCGATCCGCATTGCCGGTCGTGAAACGATCAATCTCCCCACGCATCGCATCGCGCATTGCGGCATTGGTTATTGCCCGGAAGAGCGCGGTATTTTTTCGAGCCTCTCCTGCGAGGAGAATCTGCTGCTGCCGCCGCCTGTCGGGGACAAGGCGCACATGATGTCGCTCGAAGAAATCTATTCGATGTTTCCGAATCTGCACGAACGCCGCATGAGCCAGGGCACGCGGCTCTCAGGCGGCGAACAGCAGATGCTCGCGGTAGCGCGCATTCTGCGCACCGGCGCAAGCTTGCTGCTGCTCGACGAAATCTCGGAAGGGCTTGCGCCTGTCATCGTTCAGGCGCTGGCACGCATGATCATGACGCTCAAGGCGCGCGGCTACACCGTGGTGATGGTCGAGCAGAATTTCCGCTTTGCCGCGCCGCTTGCCGATCGCTTCTACGTGATGGAGCACGGCGCGATTGTCGAGCACTTCGGGGCAAGTGAACTCGAAACCAAGATGCCGGTCCTGCACGATCTTTTGGGCGTTTAAAAAACCGCCCGATTTGCCTCTGATAACCACAAGCGAAGAAACCAGGAGACAGGAATGAAAAAGAACCCACTCGCGCGGCTAGCCTCCCTTTGTTTCGCGGTCGCCGCCGGCGCCGCTCTGACGATGGGCAGCGCGCAAGCGGCTGACGACGCGGTGAAGATCGGCTTCATCACCGACATGTCGGGTCTGTATGCGGATATCGACGGCCAGGGCGGTCTCGAAGCGATCCGCATGGCGGTGGCGGACTTCGGCGGCAAGGTCAACGGCAAGCCGATCACGGTGGTGTATGCGGACCACCAGAACAAGGCGGACATTGCGGCCTCACGCGCACGCGAGTGGTTCGACCGCGACGGCGTCGACCTGCTGATCGGCGGCACGAATTCGGCAACGGGTTTGTCGATGAACACCGTTGCCGGTGAAAAGAAGAAGGTGTACATCAGCATCGGCGCGGGCGCCGACACGCTGACCAACGAGCAATGCACGCCGTACACGATCCACTATGCGTACGACACCACGGCGCTGGCCAAGGGCACGGGCTCGGCGGTGACGAAGCAGGGCGGCAAGACCTGGTACTTCCTGACTGCCGACTACGCGTTCGGCAAGGCGCTCGAGAAAAACACCTCGGACGTGGTGAAGGCGAATGGCGGCCAGGTGCTGGGCGCGGTGCGTCATCCGCTGTCGGCATCGGACTTCTCGTCGTTCCTGTTGCAGGCGCAGGCGTCGAAGGCACAGATTCTGGGCCTCGCCAACGCGGGCGGCGACACGATCAATTCGATCAAGGCAGCCAAGGAGTTCGGCATCACCAAAACGATGAAGCTCGCCGCGCTGCTGGTGTTCATCGACGATATCCACAGCCTGGGCCTCGAAACCACCCAAGGTCTCGTTCTGACGGACAGCTGGTACTGGAACAAGGACGCGACCACTCGCAAGTGGGCGGAGCGCTACTTCGACAAGATGAAGAAGATGCCGTCGAGCCTGCAGGCCGCCGACTACTCGGCGACCATGACCTATCTGAACGCGGTGAAGGCGGTGGGCTCGACCGACTCCGACAAGGTGATGGCGCAACTGAAGAAGACCAAGATCAACGACTTCTACGCGAAGGGTTACATCCGTCAGGACGGCAGCATGATCCACGACATGTACCTGATGCAGGTGAAGACGCCGGCCGAGTCCAAGGAGCCGTGGGACTACTACAAGATTACGGCGACGATCCCCGGCGAGCAGGCGTTCACGACCAAGACGGAAACGCGCTGCGCGTTGTGGAAATAAACGTCGAATGGTAACCAGATAGCCGTCCGTCTGCTCGTACTGGCGGGCAATATACAGTGCTGCGTTGGTACACAGGCTGACGGCGAACCGTTTCACATGCCGCGCACGATCGGCGTCGCTGACGCTCACCGTGCGCCGGCCGGATCGTGCGTGACCGATCTCACCTTGGCGATGGCTTAAGGGGTTAAGGCTTCAATGGAAATCTTTGGCGTTCCGCTACCGGCGATGCTGAGCCAGCTGCTGCTGGGGCTCGTGAACGGCTCGTTCTACGCAATTCTGAGTCTTGGGCTGGCGGTGATCTTCGGCCTGCTCAATGTGATCAACTTTGCGCACGGCGCGTTATTCATGCTCGGCGCGATGCTCGCGTGGATGGGCCTGTCGTATTTCGGCTTGCCTTACTGGGTGATGCTCGTACTGGCGCCGCTGCTCGTCGGGTTGTTTGGCATGGCGATCGAACGCTCGATGCTGCGCTGGCTCTACAAGCTCGACCATCTGTACGGCCTCTTGCTGACCTTCGGACTCACGCTGGTCGTGGAAGGCGTGTTCCGTTCCATCTACGGTTCGTCCGGCCAGCCGTACGACGTGCCGTCGGCGCTTTCCGGTGCGACCAATCTCGGCTTCATGTTCCTGCCGAACTATCGCGCGTGGGTCGTGGTGGCCTCGCTGGTGGTTTGCTTCGCGACGTGGTTCGTGATCGAGAAGACGCGCCTCGGCGCCTATCTGCGCGCGGGCACTGAAAATCCGAAACTGGTCGAAGCGTTCGGCATCAACGTGCCGTTGATGATCACGTTGACCTATGGCTTCGGCGTCGCGCTGGCCGCATTTGCCGGCGTGCTCGCCGCACCGGTGATTCAGGTCTCGCCGCTGATGGGCCAGCCGATGATCATCACCGTGTTCGCGGTGGTGGTGATCGGCGGCATGGGTTCGATCATGGGCTCGATTCTCACCGGCTTGCTGCTGGGCGTGATCGAAGGGCTCACACGCGTGTTCTACCCGGAAGCGTCGGCGACCGTCGTCTTCGTGATCATGGCGCTCGTGTTGCTGGTGCGCCCGGCGGGTCTCTTCGGCAAGGAAAAATGATGCAGAGAAAAGTGCTCTACGGTCTGCTGCTGATCGTGCTTCTCGCGGTGCCCGTGCTCGGCATCTATCCGCTCTTCGTGATGAAAGTGCTGTGCTTCGCGCTGTTCGCGGCGGCGTTCAATCTGCTGATTGGCTATACCGGACTGCTGTCGTTCGGCCACGCCATGTTTCTCGCGTCGGCCGGCTACATTACCGGCTATGCGATGCAGACGCTCGGCTTCTCGCCGGAGCTGGGCGTGCTCGCCGGCACCGCGGCGGCGACCTTGCTTGGGTTGATCGTGGGCATCTTCGCGATTCGCCGCCAGGGCATCTACTTCGCGATGGTGACGCTGGCGCTCGCGCAGATGGTCTACTTCGTGTTCCTGCAGGCGCCGTTCACGCATGGTGAGGACGGTCTGCAAGGCGTGCCGCGCGGCAAGCTGTTCGGCGTGCTGGATCTCTCGTCCGATACGGCGTTGTACTTCGTCGTGCTCGCCGTGATGGTGCTCGCTTTCCTGCTGATTGTGCGGATCGTGCATTCGCCGTTTGGACAGGTGCTGGTGGCGATCAAGGAAAACGAGCCGCGCGCGGTGTCGCTCGGTTACGATACGGATCGCTTCAAACTGCTGGCGTTTATTCTGTCGGCGGGAATTGCCGGTCTCGCGGGTTCGCTCAAAGTGCTCGTGCAAGGCTTCGAGACATTGAGCGACGCGTATTGGACCATGTCGGGCCTCGTGATCCTGATGACGCTGGTCGGCGGCATGGGCACCTTGTTTGGACCGCTGCTCGGCGCCGCATTGATTGTCGCGCTCGAAGACCGGCTCGGCGATTTCGGCGGGGCGCTGGCGTCATCCACCGGCGTTGAGTGGTTCCGTTCGCTGGGCGAATCGGTAACCATTGTGACCGGCGTGATTTTCATCGCGTGCGTGCTGGCGTTCCGGCGTGGCATTGTCGGTGAGATCATCGCGCGGGTGCGGCCGCTGCGGGCCTGAACGCAGCGAAATTCGCCATTGTTTCGGTATCCGATATAGTTTGCCGCTCTTGATGTAATGAAGCGGGAGCGCGGGTTGCCAAGGCTCCCGGCGGGGTTGAACAGGTTCCGGCAAGCGTGCCCCAATTCAGTGCCGCAGTGCACCACTAGGGTAATTGCTAGTTGTAGTAGGGCGGGTGCTCCTTTAATCTTCATGCAGTTCTGATGCACCACGAAATTTGCAGGTGGAGAACGAGGAGACAATGAGGCACTCAGTGCCCAGACGAAAGCGCTGTTGGATTGATATCCAACAGCGCTTTTTATTTGTGTTTTCGGCTATTCGCTATTCGAATTTCCCGCTAATTCGGTGACCCTTTTTATTCACCGAACCTGTCTCTGTTTCGCAGCGCACAACCCTGCAAAACGCTTGCCGCGCATGGCTTCCGTCCGCTAAACTCGCTATTCACCGACCGCTGGGTCGGGATTTAAATCCACGGATTTAGATTCGAATGAATAACGGGGTAGACAGAGGAGCGGGATGAAGTCGGCATTGCGTTGGATCAGCGCGGCATTAGTCGCCACTGGAATCACTGCGGCATGGAGCGGCCATGCGTTCGCAGACGTGAAAATCGGCGTGACCGTGTCGGCAACGGGTCCTGCCGCGTCGCTCGGTATCCCGGAAAAGAACACGATTGCGCTCCTGCCTAAAGAAGTGGCGGGCCAGAAGATCGAATACATCGTGCTCGACGACGCCACTGATTCGACTCAGGCCGTCAAGAACACCCGCAAGCTCACCAGCGAAGATCACGTGGATGCGCTGATCGGCTCGACCGTCGTGCCGAACTCGCTGGCCATGATCGACGTCGCTGCCGAAACCACTACGCCCATGATCTCCATGGCCGCCGCGGCAAGCATTGTCGAGCCGATGGATGCGAAGCGCGCGTGGGTCTTCAAAACGCCGCAAAACGACATTCTGATGGCGACCGCGATCGCGCAGCACATGTCGAATCACGGCGTGAAGACGGTCGCGTTTATCGGCTTCTCGGACGCTTACGGCGAGAGCTGGTTCAAGGAATTCGGCAAGGCAGCGGACCTCGCGAAGATCAAGATCGTCGCGAACGAACGCTTCGCGCGCAATGATGCTTCGGTGACCGGCCAGGTGCTGAAGGTCATGTCGCAGAATCCCGATGCGGTGCTGATCGCAGGCGCGGGCACACCGGCTGCGCTGCCGCAGAAAACGCTCAAGGAGCGTGGCTACAAGGGCAAGTACTATCAGACGCACGGCGTCGCCAACAACGACTTCCTGCGCGTGTGCGGCAAGGATTGCGAAGGTACGTATCTGCCCGCCGGCCCGTTGCTGGTCGCGGATCAATTGCCCGATTCGAATCCGGTGAAGAAGAGCGCGCTCGCCTATAAGCGCGCGTACGAAACCGCTTACGGCGCCGGCTCGGTGTCGACTTTCGGCGGCCACGCATGGGACGCCGGCTTGCTGCTGCAACGCGCGATTCCGCTGGCGCTGAAGAAGGGGCAGCCGGGCACGCCTGCGTTCCGCGAGGCGTTGCGCGCAGCGCTGGAAAGCACCAAAGACATGCCCGCGTCGCACGGCATCTTCAACATGAGCGCGAATGACCACTCTGGCCTCGACCAGCGGGCGCGCGTGATGGTGGAGATTGTCGGCGGCAAGTGGAAGTTGTCCGGCGACTGAGCGAGGGCGAAGCGATACGGAACCTCATCGAAAAAGACGCGTGCAGTTGACGCGTCTTTTTTATTGTCCGCTTCACGTGAAAAAGTGTGGTTGCGCGGCTTCAGGACAAACCCGTATTTGGGTTGCGGTCTATTGACCGTCGTTCATGCAGAACGCAATACTACTAACATGTTAGTGTTTTGTTCGCAGGATTTCGCAGCAGTTTGCAGCCGTCGTACGTAGCAAAGGAGTGGCACCAAAGCGGCGAAGGCATCCGCGCTGAGCAGGGAAAACCATGCTTGGCACGCCTCCACCCGATAACTAGATTCAGACACCCGGCCCGTGAGTCGGATTACAGATACGCGCTTCAAAGCGTTTGGAGACTTGCAATGAAAAAGACAAAGCAATGGGTATGCACCGGCATCGCCATGGCGTTGATGTGTGGCGCGGGCGCGGCGTTTGCCCAAGTGAAGATCGGCGTGACACTTTCCACGACGGGGCCGGCCGCATCGCTCGGGATTCCTGAAAAGAACACGATTGCGCTGTTGCCGAAAGAGATCGGCGGCAAGACCGTGCAGTACATCGTTCTCGACGACGCATCGGACACCGGCAAGGCCGTGCAAAACACGCGCAAGCTGATCGACGAAGACCACGTCGACGCGATCATCGGCTCGACCGTTACGCCGAATTCGCTGGCCATGCTCGACGCCGCTTCCGAAGGCAAGACGCCGGTGATCTCGCTGGCGGCATCGGCGGCAATCATTTCGCCGATGGACGCGAAGCGCGCATGGGCCTTCAAACCGCCGCAAAACGACAGCCTGATGGCTGACGCCATCGCCGACTATATGGAGCATCACGGCGTGAAAACCGTGGGCTTCATCGGCTTCGCGGATGCGTACGGCGACGGCTGGAATAACGTCTTTACCGCTGCGGCCGCCGCGCACAATCTGAAGATCGTGTCCAACGAACGCTTCAACCGCACCGACGCATCGGTCACGGGCCAGGTGCTGAAGACGATTGGCGCGAACCCCGACGCGGTCCTGATCGCGGGTGCGGGCACGCCGTCGGCATTGCCGGCCAAGACGCTCAAGGAGCGCGGCTACAAGGGCAAGGTCTACCAGACGCACGGCGTCGCCAATAACGACTTCCTGCGCGTGTGCGGCAAGGATTGCGAAGGCGAATTCCTGCCGGCTGGACCGATTCTCGTGGCGGATCAACTGCCTGACTCGAACCCGGTGAAGAAGTCGTCGCTGGCCTATAAAGCGGCGTATGAGAAAGCATATGGCGCGGGCTCGGTGGCGACGTTTGGCGGTCACGCATGGGACGCCGGCCAGATGTTGCAAGCAGCCATTCCCGTTGCGCTGAAGACGGCGCAGCCGGGCACGGAAGCGTTCCGCGTGGCACTGCGCGGCGCACTTGAGAACATCAAGGAGCTGCCGGTTTCGCACGGCATCATGAACACCACCACGACCGACCACAACGGCCTCGACAAGCGCGCACGCGTGATCGTGCAGATCGTCGACGGCAAGTGGAAGCTGCAGAACGACTAAGCATAAAAGCGGTACGCGCCTCTCGCGCAACGTGCGGCATGTGACGCCGCATTGCCATTCTGTTCGATGACAATGGCATCGACCGCCGCGCCGTGTTCCGGCGCGGCGGTCGCCTTTTCAGGCATTGCGGGTCCGCGGACGGCCGCGAGTTTTGCCGCCACAACGGTTTCCCAGTTTCGATTACGACGCTTCAGGACGAGGAAGTATGGATCTATCAATTGCGGCGATCCTCGCGCAGGACGGCATCACCACCGGCGCGATCTACGCGCTGCTGGCGCTCGCGCTGGTGTTGGTGTTCTCCGTGACGCGGGTGATCTTCATCCCGCAGGGGGAGTTTGTTTCGTACGGCGCGCTGACGCTCGCCGCGCTACAGACACAGAAATTTCCGGCCACCTGCTGGCTGCTGATGGCGATGGGCGCGGCCTGCTTCGTCGTCGAGGTAGCGGGGCTGGTACGCCATCCCGAGCGGCGCCGGCATGCGGCGCGCACGCTGGTCATGCTGGTCGGCAAATACCTGCTGTTTCCGATCGCGGTCTACGCGCTCACGCAGGGCGTTTTCATGCATACGCTGCCGATGTTCGCGCAGATCGCGTTGACGCTGCTGATCGTGATTCCGATGGGACCGTATGTTTACCGGCTTGCGTATGAGCCGATCGCGGAGGCGTCCACGCTGCTGCTGCTGATCGTGGCGGTGGCGGTGCACTTCGCGATGGTCGGCCTGGGTCTCGTGATGTTCGGTGCGGAGGGTTCGCGCACCACGGCGTTTTCCGACGCGACCTTCAACGTGGGCAGCCTGTCGATCTCCGGGCAGAGCTTGTGGGTCGTCGGCACGGCGGTCGTGTTGATCGGTGCGCTGTATCTGTACTTCGACCGCTCGATCTCCGGCAAGGCGTTGCGCGCAACGTCGGTGAACCGGCTCGGCGCACGGCTCGTCGGCATCGGCACGACGCAAGCGGGGCGTCTCGCCTTCACGCTGGCGGCGGGCCTCGGTGCGCTGTGCGGCATCCTCGTCGCACCCCTCACCACCATCTACTACGACTCGGGCTTCCTGATCGGCTTGAAGGGCTTCGTGGGGGCGATTATCGGCGGCCTCGTCAGTTATCCGCTGGCGGCTGCGGGCTCGATCCTGGTCGGTCTGCTGGAGTCGTATTCGTCGTTCTGGGCGAGTGCTTATAAAGAAGTGATCGTGTTCACGCTGATCATTCCGGTGCTGCTCTGGCGAAGTCTTGCCAGCCCGCACACCGAAGAGGACGAGGAGTGACGCGATGAAACGGATCATGCAAAACAAGTTCTTCTGGTTGTTCCTCGTGGTGCTGTTCGCGCTACCCGTATTGCCGCAACCGATTCACGTGCCGGAATATTGGGTGACGCTGCTCAACTACATCGGCCTGTATTCGATCGTGGCGATCGGCCTGGTGCTGCTGACCGGTATCGGCGGAATGACGAGCTTCGGCCAGGCCGCGTTTGTCGGCATCGGCGCCTACGCGACCGCGTATCTGACGACGCGATACGGCGTCTCGCCGTGGCTCGCGCTGATCGCGGGCGTGGTGGTGACGGCCCTGATCGCGTTGATGCTCGGGTTGGTGACGATGCGTCTGTCCGGGCACTTTTTGCCGCTCGGCACGATCGCGTGGGGGCTCGCGCTGTTCTACCTGTTCGGCAATCTCGACATGCTGGGCAAGTACGACGGCATCAACGGAATTCCTGTGCTGAATGTTTTCGGCATCAACCTGGAGTCCGGGCGCCATATCTATTACCTGATCTGGGTGGTCGTGCTGGGTGCGGTGATTTCCGTTCAGAATCTGCTTAATAGCCGGCCGGGACGAGCAATCCGCGCGCTGCGCGGCGGCGGCATGATGGCCGAAGCAATGGGCGTGAACACCGGGTGGATGCGCGTGGTGATCTTTGTCTACGCGGCGGTGCTGGCTTCGGTGTCGGGCTTTCTCTACGCCCACCTGCAACGCGCGGTAAACCCGACGCCGTTTGGACTGAATCACGGTATCGAGTTCCTGTTCATGGCGGTGGTGGGCGGGGTGTCGCACGTCTGGGGCGCCGTGCTCGGTGCGGCGATCCTGACAGTGCTGCAGGATTATCTGCAAACGCTGCTACCCAAGCTGCTGGGTGAGAACGGCAACTTCGAAGTGATCGTATTCGGCATCTTGATGGTGCTGCTGCTGCAGTACGCGCGCCAAGGCGTATGGCCGTTTGTCGCGCGCTTTTTCCCGAAAGGTCCGCGTGCCCATTTGGCCGACCATGCCGAACCGTTGCCGCAGCGCAGCAAGCCGGAGGCCGGTGAAGATCTGCTGACGGTGAACAAGGCGCGCAAGCAATTCGGCGGTCTGGTCGCGGTGAACGATGTCAGCTTTGAGGTGAAAGCAGGGCAGATCATCGGCTTGATCGGGCCGAACGGCGCCGGCAAGTCGACGACCTTTAATCTCGTCACCGGCGTGCTGCAAACGACCAGCGGCGAGATCAAGTTCCGTGGCGAGCGAATCGATTCGTTGAGTTCACGTGAAATCGTCAAGCGCGGGATTGGCCGCACCTTCCAGCACGTCAAGCTGCTGCCGGGAATGACGGTGCTCGAGAACGTCGCGATCGGCGCACATCTGCGGGGGCAGGCGGGCGTATGGCGCAGCGTCGTGCGCCTGAACAGCGCGGAAGAAGCGCGCTTGATGGCCGAAGCCGCGCGCCAGATTCGCCGCGTCGGCCTGGAACAGCACATGTATGACGAGGCGGGCAGTCTTGCCTTGGGACAGCAGCGGATTCTCGAAATCGCACGCGCATTGTGCTGCGACCCGACGCTGTTGTTGCTGGATGAGCCGGCCGCCGGTCTTCGTTATCAGGAAAAACTCCAGCTGGCCGATCTGCTGCGTCGCCTCAAGGCGGAAGGCATGAGCGTGCTGCTGGTTGAGCACGACATGGATTTCGTGATGAATCTCACCGACCGGCTGGTGGTCATGGAGTTCGGGACCCGGATCGCGGAAGGTTTGCCGCAAGACGTACAACAGGATCCGGCTGTGCTGGAAGCGTATCTCGGTGGGGTGGAGTGATGGAGAACACGATGAATGCTGCTGATCCCATTCTCGACGTAGACGGATTGTCGGTCCGCTATGGCAAGGTCGAGGCGCTGCACGGCGCGGCGATCAAGGTGCGGGCTGGGCAGATCGTCTCGGTGATCGGCCCGAATGGCGCGGGCAAGTCCACGCTGCTGAACGCGATCATGGGTGCACTGCCGACCACGGGTCATGCCAAGGGCGCCGTGGTGTATCGAGGCGAAGATGTCAGCGCCGTGCCGGTCGAGAAACGTGTCGCGCGCGGCATGTGCCTTGTGCCGGAAAAGCGCGAGCTGTTTGCTTCGATGACGGTCGAGGACAACCTCGTGCTCGGCGCTTACCGTCGCAAGCGGGCAGGGGAGCGCAACTTTCTCGACCAACTTGAGCCGGTCTTCACGCTGTTTCCACGACTGAAGGAGCGCCGCAAGCAGGCGGCCGGCACCTTATCGGGTGGTGAACGGCAAATGCTTGCGGTGGGCCGGGCATTGATGGGCAAGCCCGATCTGCTCATGCTGGACGAGCCGAGTCTTGGCCTTGCGCCGCTGATCGTAAAAGAAATCTTCCACATCATCAGCGCGCTGCGGCAGACCGGCGTAGCCACGCTGCTGATCGAGCAGAACGCCCGAGCCGCGTTGCAAATCTCCGACTACGGTTATGTGTTGGAGACGGGCGAACTGGCGCTGGAAGGGCCGGCGGCAGACCTGGCGCAGAATCCGCGCGTGATCGAAACGTACCTTGGGCTGGCCAAAAAAGTGGCGTAACGCTCCCGCTCTACGCTGATCGCCGACGATTAAAGCGGTGTGTTTCACGTGAAACACACCGCTTTTTTTATGGATTGGCCGTTCGGACGAAATTCGGGCCTAAACCGAACCCGTTATAATTCGCCCATACATTTCCTTTGAAAGGCTCACGCGATGATCTGGCGTGAGATCCGCGATGCTCTTTCCCACAGAATTTGACGTAATCGTCGTCGGCGGCGGTCATGCCGGCACGGAAGCCGCGTTGGCTTCAGCACGCATGGGCAATACGACGCTCCTGCTGACCCACAACATCGAAACGCTCGGCCAGATGAGCTGCAACCCGTCGATTGGCGGTATTGGCAAGGGCCATCTGGTCAAGGAAGTCGACGCGCTCGGCGGTGCAATGGCGGCCGCGACGGACGAGGGCGGCATTCAATTCCGCATCCTGAATTCGTCGAAGGGCCCGGCCGTCCGTGCGACGCGCGCTCAGGCCGACCGTTTGCTGTACAAGCAGGCTATCCGGCATCGGCTGGAGAATCAGCCGAACCTTTGGTTGTTCCAACAGGCGGTTGACGATCTGATGGTGGAAGGTGACCGCGTGATTGGCGCTGTCACGCAGGTGGGGATCCGTTTCCGTGCGCGCGCGGTGGTGCTGACGGCTGGGACCTTCCTCGACGGCAAGATTCACGTGGGTTTGAACAACTATACGGGGGGGCGTGCTGGTGATCCGGCGTCCGTGTCGTTGTCGGCGCGTCTCAAGGAATTGAAGCTGCCGCAAGGTCGGTTGAAGACCGGGACGCCTCCTCGTATCGACGGCCGCACCATCGACTTTTCCCAACTCGAAGAGCAGCCGGGCGATCTGGATCCGGTGCCAGTGTTCTCGTTTCTGGGGCGTGTTGAGCAGCATCCGCGGCAGGTGCCGTGTTGGGTTACGCACACCAACGAGCGGACGCACGACATCATTCGCGGCGGCCTCGATCGTTCGCCAATGTACACCGGCGTGATCGAAGGGGTGGGGCCGCGGTATTGCCCATCGATCGAAGACAAGATCCACCGATTCGCATCGAAGGAATCGCATCAGATCTTCCTTGAGCCTGAAGGGCTGACCACCAACGAGTTTTACCCAAATGGGATCTCCACGAGCCTGCCGTTCGACGTGCAGCTGGAGTTGGTGCGTTCGATGCGCGGCTTGGAGCATGCGCATATCCTCCGGCCGGGATATGCGATTGAGTACGACTACTTCGATCCGCGTGGACTGAAGGCTTCGCTGGAAACGAAAGTCATTAACGGGTTGTTCTTCGCCGGTCAGATCAACGGCACGACTGGCTATGAAGAAGCCGCCGCGCAGGGTTTGCTGGCTGGGATCAACGCGGGTCTGTACGTGCAAGGTAAGGAAGCATGGTGCCCTCGGCGCGATCAGGCTTACCTTGGCGTGTTGGTCGACGATCTGGTTACGCGTGGCGTGTCGGAGCCGTATCGCATGTTTACGAGCCGTGCCGAATATCGCCTGAGCCTCCGTGAAGACAATGCGGATATGCGTCTGACTGAGATCGGCCGCGAGCTGGGCGTGGTGGATGACGTTCGGTGGGATGCCTTCAGCCGCAAACGCGACGCTGTTTCACGTGAAACAGAGCGCCTTCGCACCACGTGGGTCAATCCTAAGACGTTATCGGCTGACGAGGCGACGGCTTTGCTCGGCAAGCCAATCGATCACGAGTACAGCCTGGCGGATCTGCTGCGCCGCCCGGGTGTGTCTTACGACGGTGTTTGCGGGTTGCGTGCCGGTGCTTGCGCTGCGCCTGAAACGTTGGCGGAAGACGACGTTCTGCTTGCCCAGATCAAGGAGCAGATCGAGATCGGGATCAAATATCAGGGCTACATTGACCGTCAGGCGGGAGAGATTGAGCGGAACGAGGCGCACGAAAGCACGCGTCTACCTGAAGGATTGGATTACGCGGAAGTCCGGGGCCTTTCCTTCGAGGCGCGCCAGAAGCTGACGCAGTTCCGCCCTGAAACCATTGGTCAGGCCTCGCGCATCTCCGGCATTACGCCGGCGGCCATCTCGCTGCTCATGGTCCATTTGAAGCGTGGTTTGGGTCGTCGTCCGGCGAAACCCACTGAGCCGGGCACCGACAGCACGCCGGTGACGCAATGACGGTAGGCCAGAAGGGAAGCGGTAGGGAGGCGTTGGCGCCGCTGCTCACAGAGGGTGTGCGCGAGCTCGGCCTCGATCTGAGCGACACGCAACTCGGCAAGCTGCTCGACTACGTCGCGTTGCTGTCGAAGTGGAACGCCGTCTATAACCTCACGGCGATCCGCGATCCGCGGCAGATGCTGATTCAGCACATTCTAGACTCGCTTTCAATCGTGCCGCATCTGGCTCCGCTCGGGCCGTCCTCGGTACTCGACGTCGGCTCCGGTGGCGGTTTGCCGGGCATTGTGCTGGCGATTGTTTTGCCGGAGTGGACGGTGACGGTGAACGACATCGTTCATAAAAAAACGGCGTTCCAGTCTCAGGCCAAGGCAGAGCTCGGCCTTGCGAATCTCTCGGTGGTGACCGGCCGAGTCGAGACTTTGCAGCCGGGCGCCGAAGTACCGGCAAAGTTCGACGTAATTGTCTCGCGCGCATTCGCAGAACTCGCGGATTTCGTTACACTGGCCCGTCATCTCGTTGCGGAGCAGGGTGCGATCTGGGCTATGAAGGGCGTACGCCCGGACGGCGAGATCGAACGTTTGCCGGCGGGCGCCCACGTGGAACAGGTTATTCGGCTGAATGTGCCATCGCTCGACGCCGAGCGACACCTGATCAAGGTTTTGGTGGATGCCGGCAGCTAGCGGCGCGCTCAGGCTTGTCATGCATCCGCACCCTGTATCACCGACGATTTTCACTTTATCCAAGCAGCAAAAGGGACACACCAACGATGGCAAAAATCTTCTGCGTTGCGAACCAGAAGGGCGGCGTCGGTAAAACGACGACCACAGTCAATCTGGCCGCGAGCTTGGCAGCGCAGGGACAGCGAGTCCTTCTCATCGACCTGGACCCGCAAGGCAACGCCACGATGGGTAGCGGCATCGACAAAGCCGCGTGCGCGAGCACGGTCTACGAAGTGCTGGTGGATGGCGTCGCGGTGGCCGATGCGCGAGTGCGGCCCGAAGCCGTTGGTTACGACGTGCTCCCGGCGAACCGTGAACTCGCCGGTGCCGAGGTCGAGTTGGTCAGCGTGCAGAACCGCGAGCGTCAATTGAAGGTCGCGCTCGCGGCAGTCGAAAACGAATACGATTTTGTGCTGATCGACTGTCCACCGGCTTTGTCGCTGCTCACGCTCAACGGCCTGTGCGCCGCACACGGCGTGGTGATTCCGATGCAGTGCGAGTACTTCGCTCTCGAAGGCTTGTCAGACCTGGTCAACACGATCAAGCAGGTGCACGCGAACCTCAACCGTGACCTGAAAGTGATCGGCCTGCTGCGCGTCATGTTCGATCCGCGTATCACGTTGCAACAGCAAGTCTCAGATCAGTTGAAAGAGCATTTTGGTGACAAGGTGTTCGACGCCGTGATCCCGCGCAACGTGCGCCTCGCCGAGGCGCCCAGCTATGGTTTGCCGGGCGTGGTGTTCGACAGGGCATCGCGCGGCGCGCAAGCGTACGTGCAGTTCGGCGCGGAAATGATTGAGCGGGTGCGCGCATTGAATGACGCGCCCCAGGCATCCTAAGTGGATCGGGAAAGCACGATGAACGCAGTAGCGAGAAAGAAGGGGTTGGGACGAGGCCTGGAAGCATTGCTTGGCGGCACTGCGGACATCACCGAGGCGGTGACGATCGAGGGTGCGCCGAACGTGCTGCCACTCAGCAAGTTGCAGGCGGGCAAATACCAGCCGCGTACGCGTATGGATGAAGGCGCATTGCAGGAGCTGGCGGCCAGCATCCGGGCGCAGGGCTTGATGCAGCCGATTCTCGTGCGGCCCGTCTCCGCGGACAAGTACGAGATCATTGCCGGCGAGCGGCGTTTCCGCGCGGCGCGTCTCGCAGGTCTCGACGAAGTGCCGGTGCTGGTGAAGAACGTGCCGGACCAGGCCGCTGCCGCGATGGCGCTGATCGAGAATATTCAGCGCGAAGATCTGAATCCGCTGGAAGAAGCGCAGGGCATCCAG
Organism: Paraburkholderia sp. RL17-380-BIE-A; assembly: GCF_046028085.1. Classification (NCBI taxonomy): domain Bacteria; kingdom Pseudomonadati; phylum Pseudomonadota; class Betaproteobacteria; order Burkholderiales; family Burkholderiaceae; genus Paraburkholderia; species Paraburkholderia sp. RL17-380-BIE-A. Next base: position 208,137 of record NZ_JARESQ010000011.1, on the reverse strand, counting down.
CGCTTGCTCGACGAGTTCAATTTCACGCACGAACAGGCGGCGGAGTCGGTCGGCCGATCGCGTAGTGCCGTGTCGAATCTGCTGCGCTTGCTCAATCTGGCGTCGCCCGTACAGACGATGCTGCTGGCCGGCGATCTCGACATGGGGCACGCCCGCGCGCTGTTGGCCGTCGACGCTGCAACGCAGATTACGCTGGCCAACCAGGTTATCAACAAGCGCATGTCGGTGCGCGAAACCGAAAAGCTGGTAACGACGACGACCAAAGCCGCGCCAGCAGTGAAGGCGCGTGCGAATCCGGACGGTGGTCGTGATACGCGACGACTCGAAGAAGAGTTGTCGGATTTGCTGGCGGCGACGGTCAAGATCAAACTCGGCCGACGCGGGCGAGGGCAGGTACTGGTGGACTTCGGCGATCTGGACGCGCTGGAAGGCATCTTGGTGAGGTTGCGCGGCAACGCCACCGCCTGATCGGCGCGTTGAACGTGAGTGGCAACGAAGGCTTGCGATCAGGCTCAATACAGATCGCAAGCTATTTGGTGCGCTGCGCGCCTTTGGCGCCCCAGCTTTCCTGGCGAGTCGCAAACACATAGAGATTGGGCCCGACTTGATGCATGTCAAACGGCCTATATTTAATGGATTCCTAAATAAATGCGGCGATAAATAATCAGGATCGCTGATATATTGGTCTGATCGCGCCGTTGGGGCGATGCCGAGCGCCGATGCGTTTGCAATGCCGCCTGATTCGCGTCAAGCATCCCGAGAGCGGTCGCGTCACCAACTCCGCGCTGATGAATTCACGAAGTAGGGCGTGCCCGAAACAAAAGGCGAAAGCGCATGCCGTTCTCGGTCGCCCATTCATTCGGCGCGGCGGTGTGATTACGGCGATCCCTCTTGTCATCGACACACACGAGTTTCCGAATACGCTCGCGCCGAGTCGCCGCCTAACTGGTGCCAACCCGTATGTCCACCTGCGGAGGCAAAAATCGGCGTTTGTTGCATTTTCGAGACGTCTGCTACTGCGTTTAAACGACCTGTCGGCGAGTGCAAAGTCGCTTGATCCAAACCGCATGATTTGACGCCCCCCGACAGCCTTACATTTGACGTGTTTCGTACCGCCAGGCAGCTGTTCCCGCATCGTGAGGAGGCTTTTCACGCCGGTTATTGAACGGCCTAAAGTCTTGAATTGCCTGCAACTATCGCTTACAATCGCCCGGATTTAATTGCACGGCAACCCCGTAATGGCAGCGTAAGCTCGCGGGCTGGAACAAGACTTTCGGAACACTGCGATGGCGGTCAAAACGTCGAATCAAGCGCCGAAGAATGGGCACGACGAACACCGCGCTGAACGCAAAGATTCCGTTGCGTCCACCGGTCAGCAAGCGACACCTGATGAAGCGTGGGATGTCGAGCAGCAAGATAACAATATCGTTCCGCTCACGCGGGCTGAAGCTGAAAAGCTGTTTGGTCCCAACGTGAGCCGTCCATCGCGCGTTACGCCTTTCAAGGTCGTGGCAGCGCAAATGGCTTTGTCCCTGGGTGCTACGCTGGTGTGGTGGCTGTTCTACAAGCCGCCGGGCGCTGCTGCGCTGTCCGCGCTCCTGGGAGGAGCGATCTGCTGGGTGCCGGGCGCGTTGTTCGCGGCACGGCTTAGAACGCTGAGCGGCGCCGGAACAGTCATGAGCTGGATGATCGGCGAAGCGCTCAAAATGGGGACAACGATCGCGATGTTCGTAGCCATCGCCTTCTGGTATCACGACGTACGCTGGGTTCCGCTGCTCGTGACCTACCTCATCGCGCTCAAGACGTACTGGATTGCCTTGGCCTGGCGCTAAGGTAGCAGCAACAAAAGTGGCAGCAAAAAAGTAGCAGCAAAAAATTCAGGCCGGCGCGCAGCGCCGGCAACAGGTGTGCGGATATGACACGGTCCGCACCCGGCGTGTTCCCGCAATACAGAATTGCAGCGGGAACGGCCTAAGACGATTTTCGACAATTTGGGTGGCTTTAACGATATGGCAGCTAGCGAAGGCACGCGCGCAATGGATCCGTCCGAGTACATCGCGCACCACTTGCAGAACTTTTCCACCGCGCACCAGACGTCGATTTTCGACATTCACGTGTGGAATCTGGACACCCTTTTCTGGTCGATCGTTTGCGGTCTGGCCACGATCTTCATCCTGCATCTCGCTGCCCGCAAGGCAACGTCCGGCGTGCCGGGCCGTTTCCAATGCGCGATCGAAATGCTGGTGGAGATGGTCGAGGATCAATCGAAGTCGATGATCCACGGCACGCGCACCTTCATCGCACCGTTGGCCCTGACCGTGTTCGTCTGGGTCGCGCTGATGAACTCGCTCGACTTTATCCCTGTCGACCTGCCGGGCCACGTGATTGGCTGGCTGGGTCTTTCCGAAGTCATCCCGCACCACCGCATCGTGCCGACCGCCGACCTGAACGGCACGCTCGGCATCGCACTCGGTGTGTTCGCGCTGATGATTTACTACAACTTCAAGATCAAGGGCGCCGGCGGTTTCGTGCATGAACTGCTGTCCGCTCCGTTCGGCGCACATCCGTTGCTGTGGATCCCGAACCTTGCACTGAACATCATCGAGTTCGTCGCGAAGACGGTCTCGCTCGGCATGCGGCTGTTCGGCAACATGTACGCGGGCGAACTGTTGTTCCTGCTGATTGCCCTGCTCGGCAGCATCTGGAGCTTCGGCGCGGACACGACGGTGCTTGGCTTCATCGGCCACGTGATCGCCGGCAGCGTGTGGGCAATTTTCCACATCCTGATCGTTCTGCTGCAGGCGTTCATTTTCATGATGCTGACGCTGGTGTACATCGGCCAGGCACACGACACGCACTAACCTGCGCCGTCGACAAAGAATCATCGTTTTTTAAATCCCAGTTCCAACCAGTTCTAAAAGACTTTTCACAAAGGAGTGATCATGCAAGCTTTCATCGCCAACATCCAGGGTCTGACCGCCATCGGTATCGGCATCATCATCGGCCTGGGTGCAATCGGCGCCTGTATCGGTATCGGCCTGATGGGCGGCAAGTACATCGAAGCATGTGCACGTCAGCCTGAACTGATGAACCCGCTGCAAACCAAGATGTTCCTGCTGGCTGGTCTGATCGATGCGGCGTTCCTGATTGGCGTTGGTGTGGCAATGCTGTTTGCGTTCGCGAACCCGCTGCTGTCGAAGCTGGCAGGCTGAGGTTCCTCGGAAGTTTGCGCCTGAGCTATAACTAGTGAGGGCGCAGGGCGGAACGGGCACTCGGGCGCTGATCGAACACAGAATCGATGAGCGCCTTGCCGTTTCACTTTCCGAACTAGCAACGTTTAAGGAAACACCGTGAATCTCAACGCAACCCTGTTTGCGCAAATGGTCGTGTTCCTGATCCTCGCGTGGTTCACGATGAAGTTCGTGTGGCCGCCGCTGATCAACGCCCTCGACGAGCGCTCGAAGAAGATTGCTGACGGTTTGTCGGCTGCTGAAAAGGGCAAGGCAGAACTCGAAGCCGCTCACAAGCGCGTCGACCAGGAACTCGCTCAGGCACGCAACGACGGTCAGCAACGTATTGCTGACGCGGAAAAGCGCGCTGTGGCAGTCGCTGACGAAATCAAGGCTCAAGCACAAGCTGAAGCCGCTCGCATCATCGCGCAAGCGAAGGCCGACGCGGAACAGCAAGTCGTGAAAGCGCGCGAAACGCTGCGCGGCGAAGTTGCTGCACTCGCCGTGAAGGGCGCTGAACAGATCCTGAAGCGCGAAGTCGACCAGGCAGCTCACGCTGACCTGCTGAATCAACTGAAAGCCGAGCTCTGATCATGGCCGAACTTGCAACCATCGCCCGTCCGTACGCAGAAGCGCTGTTTGGCGTGGCCGAAGCTGGTGACATCGCCGCCTGGTCCACGCTCGTGCAGGAGCTGGCACAGGTTGCGCGTCTGCCCGAAGTGCTGTCGATCGCCTCGAGCCCGAAAGTAAGCCGCGCCCAGGTCAGCGAACTGCTGCTCACCGCGGTCAAGTCGCCGCTCAAGGACAACGCACAAGCGAAGAATCTGGTGCAAATGCTGGTGGACAACCATCGCCTGCAATTGCTGCCGGAAATCGCCGTGCAGTTCGAAGAGTTGAAGAACGCCCGCGAAGGGGCGGCCGATGTGCTGATCGTCAGCGCATTCCCGCTCGAAGGCGCGCAGTTGAATGACCTCGTCGCAAGTCTCGAACGCAAGTTCAAACGCAAGCTGAAGCCGACGATCGAAGTCGACTCGTCGTTGATCGGCGGCGTGCGCGTGACGGTCGGCGACGAAGTGCTCGATACCTCGGTCCGCGCGCGGCTTGCCAGCATGCAGACGGCTCTGACGGCCTGAAGCGCCCAAGGCGCTGAAGCGGCTGGCACGCAACAGAATTGACTATCAGGAGCGAATAATGCAACTCAATCCCTCTGAGATCAGCGAGCTGATCAAGAGCCGGATCCAGGGCCTTGAAGCGAGCGCAGACGTTCGCAACCAGGGCACTGTGATCTCCGTGACCGACGGTATCGTGCGCATCCACGGCCTGTCGGAAGTGATGCAGGGCGAAATGCTCGAATTCCCGGGCAACACCTTCGGTCTCGCACTGAACCTCGAGCGCGACTCGGTCGGCGCCGTGATTCTGGGTGAGTACGAACACATTTCGGAAGGCGACGTCGTCAAGACGACGGGCCGTATTCTGGAAGTGCCGGTGGGTCCGGAACTGCTCGGCCGCGTGGTCGACGCGCTCGGCAACCCGATCGACGGCAAGGGCCCGATCAACGCGAAGAAGACCGACGCAATCGAAAAGATTGCTCCGGGCGTGATCTGGCGTAAGTCGGTTTCGGAACCGGTCCAAACCGGTCTGAAGTCGATCGACGCGATGGTGCCGGTTGGCCGTGGCCAGCGTGAGCTGATCATCGGCGACCGCCAGTGCGGCAAGACCGCAGTCGCAGTCGACACGATCATCAACCAGAAGGGCAAGAACCTCTTCTGTATCTACGTCGCGATCGGCCAGAAGGCTTCGTCGATCATGAACGTGGTGCGCAAGCTGGAAGAAACCGGCGCGCTGGAATACACGATCGTCGTGGCCGCTTCGGCTTCGGAATCGGCTGCCATGCAGTACCTGGCACCGTACGCCGGCTGCACGATGGGCGAATACTTCCGCGACCGCGGTCAAGACGCACTGATCGTTTATGACGACTTGACCAAGCAAGCTTGGGCATACCGTCAGATCTCGCTGCTGCTGCGCCGTCCGCCGGGCCGTGAAGCTTACCCGGGTGACGTGTTCTATCTGCACTCGCGTCTCCTGGAACGTGCGGCTCGCGTGTCGGAAGACTACGTCGAGAAGTTCACGAACGGTGAAGTGAAGGGCAAGAGCGGTTCGCTGACGGCGCTGCCGGTCATTGAAACGCAAGCAGGCGACGTGACCGCATTCGTTCCGACGAACGTGATCTCGATTACCGACGGCCAGATCTTCCTGGAAACCGACCTCTTTAACGCAGGTATCCGCCCGGCAATTAACGCCGGCGTGTCGGTGTCGCGCGTCGGTGGTGCGGCTCAAACGAAGGTCGTGAAGAAGCTGTCGGGCGGTATCCGTACCGACCTCGCGCAGTACCGTGAACTGGCCGCGTTCGCGCAGTTCGCGTCGGATCTCGACGAAGCAACCCGCAAGCAGCTGGAACGCGGCCGCCGCGTGACGGAACTGCTGAAGCAGCCGCAATATCAGCCGCTGCAAGTGTGGGAACTGGCTGTCGCGCTGTTCGCAGCGAACAACGGTTACCTCGACGATCTGGAAGTTTCGCAAGTGCTGCCGTTCGAAAAGGGCCTGCGCGACTACCTGAAGTCGAAGCACGCTGACCTGATCAAGCGCGTCGAAGACACCAAGGAACTCTCGAAGGACGACGAAGGCCTGCTGCACACGGCCCTCAAAGACTTCAAGAAGTCCGGCGCTTATTGATCCGCGAGTGACCCGCAAGGCATAAACGGACCTTGAAGCGGCGCGGGCCGCAGGAAACTGAACCCGCGCTGCTTCGATCGCTTTGCATGGGACCCGAGTAACCGCTAAAGCGGCAACTCGGGCCGACAAGGAGCAAGCAATGGCTGGAATGAAGGAAATTCGCGGCAAGATCAAGAGCGTGCAAAACACGCGCAAGATCACGAAAGCGATGGAGATGGTGGCCGCATCGAAGATGCGCCGCGCTCAAGAGCGTATGCGCGCTGCTCGCCCGTATGCTGACAAGGTCCGCGATATCGCTGCACACATGAGCCGTGCGAACCCGGAGTATCGTCACCCGTTCATGGTGTCGAACGAAGGCGCGAAGACGGCCGGCATCATCCTCGTCACGACCGATAAAGGTTTGTGCGGCGGCATGAACACCAACGTGCTGCGCGCGTCGCTGCAGAAGTTCAAGGAACTGGAAGGCCAGGGCAAGACGATCGAAGCAACTGCGATCGGCACCAAGGGTCTGGGTTTCCTGAACCGTCTGCGCGCCAAGGTGGTGTCGAATGTCGTGCATCTGGGCGACACGCCGCATCTGGAAAAGCTGATCGGCGCGGTGAAGGTGCAACTCGACCTGTACTCGGAAGGCAAGGTTTCGGCGGTGTACCTGGCGTACACGCGCTTCGTCAATACGATGAAGCAGGAGCCGGTGATCGAGCAACTGCTGCCGCTGTCGGCAGACCAGTTCGAGCGCAAGGAAGAAGACGGCACGACGCCGAGCACGCAGTGGGACTACATCTACGAGCCGGACGCGCAGGCAGTGGTGGACGAACTGCTGGTGCGTTATGTCGAAGCGTTGGTCTATCAGGCCGTCGCGGAAAACATGGCATCGGAACAGTCGGCACGGATGGTTGCGATGAAGGCCGCTTCGGACAACGCGAAGACGGTCATCAACGAACTGCAGCTCGTGTACAACAAGAGCCGTCAGGCCGCGATCACGAAAGAACTGTCGGAAATCGTCGGTGGCGCGGCGGCAGTCTGACCTTAACGGTCAAACACGCCGCTTCGTGTGCGCCTTCGTGGCGCACCCACCTTGGCGGCCCCATCGAAATTGCGCCTTTGCGCGAGTGAAGAATTGAGTATCTAAAGGAAAAGCGATGAGTACTACTGCTTTGGTAGAAGGCAAGATCGTACAGTGCATCGGCGCGGTGATCGACGTGGAATTCCCGCGTGACCACATGCCGAAGATTTACGACGCGCTCATTCTCGAAGGTTCGGAACTGACCCTCGAAGTCCAGCAACAGCTGGGCGACGGCGTCGTCCGTACCATCTGTCTGGGTGCATCGGACGGTCTGCGCCGCGGCACGGTCGTGAAGAATACCGGCAAGCCGATCAGCGTGCCGGTCGGCAAGCCGACCCTCGGCCGGATCATGGACGTTCTGGGTCGCCCGATCGACGAAGCCGGCCCGATCAACTCGGACGTGGTTCGCGGCATTCACCAGAAGGCTCCGGCGTTCGACGAACTGTCGCCGTCGACGGAACTGCTCGAAACCGGCATCAAGGTTATCGACCTGATCTGCCCGTTCGCTAAGGGCGGTAAGGTTGGTCTGTTCGGTGGCGCCGGCGTGGGCAAGACCGTGAACATGATGGAACTGATCAACAACATCGCGAAGGAACACGGTGGTTACTCCGTGTTCGCCGGTGTTGGCGAACGTACCCGTGAAGGGAACGACTTCTATCACGAAATGAAGGACTCGAACGTTCTCGACAAGGTCGCGCTGGTGTACGGCCAGATGAACGAGCCGCCGGGCAACCGTCTGCGCGTCGCGCTGACCGGTCTGACGATGGCTGAGCACTTCCGTGACGAAGGTCTCGACGTGCTGTTCTTCGTGGACAACATCTACCGTTTCACGCTGGCAGGCACGGAAGTGTCGGCACTGCTCGGCCGTATGCCGTCGGCAGTGGGCTATCAGCCGACGCTGGCTGAAGAAATGGGTAAGCTGCAAGAGCGTATTACGTCGACCAAGACCGGCTCGATCACGTCGGTTCAGGCCGTGTACGTCCCTGCGGATGACTTGACCGACCCGTCGCCGGCTACGACTTTCGGCCACTTGGACGCAACGGTCGTGTTGTCGCGTGACATCGCTTCGCTGGGTATCTACCCGGCAGTCGACCCGCTCGATTCGACATCGCGTCAGATCGACCCGAACGTGATCGGTGAAGAGCACTACTCGATCACGCGCGGCGTGCAGCAAACGCTGCAGCGCTACAAGGAACTGCGCGACATTATCGCGATTCTGGGCATGGACGAACTGGCGCCGGAAGACAAGCTCGCCGTGGCGCGCGCTCGTAAGATCCAGCGTTTCCTGTCGCAGCCGTTCCACGTCGCTGAAGTGTTCACGGGCTCGCCGGGCAAGTACGTGCCGCTGAAGGAAACGATCCGTGGCTTCAAGATGATCGTTGAAGGCGAATGCGACCACCTGCCGGAACAGGCGTTCTACATGGTCGGCACGATCGACGAAGCCTTCGAAAAGGCCAAGAAGATCCAGTAAAGGTCGGGTGTAACGAAGCGGGCGTCGGTTCTCGCGCGGAACGGATACTATTAAAGGTATCGGGATCGCAAAGCCGGCGCCTCTTAATACGCTCAACCCAGCCTTGCATGGGACGACAGTAAGCGTTAAAGCGCTCGCTCTCGTCGAGCTTTGCAAGGGACCCGAGTAAGCGCTAAAGCGCCAACTCTGGTCGTCACAGGAGTCGACACTTATGGCAACAATCAAGGTAGACGTCGTCAGCGCGGAAGAGCAGATCTTCTCGGGTCAGGCGAAGTTCGTCGCGCTGCCGGGCGAAGCGGGTGAACTCGGCATTCTGCCGGGACACACGCCGCTCATCACGCGGATTCGTCCGGGTGCGGTGCGAATCGAAGCTGAAAATGGCGAGGAAGAGTTTGTTTTCGTCGCCGGCGGTATTCTCGAAATCCAGCCGGGCGCTGTGACGGTTCTCGCCGACACGGCGATCCGCGGCAAGGATCTCGACGAAGCCAAGGCTGAAGATGCACGCAAGCGTGCGGAAGAAGCGCTGCAGAACACGGGTTCGAACCTCGAATACGCGACCGCGCAAGCGGAACTGGCGTATGCGACGGCTCAGCTCGCTGCGATTCAGCGTCTGCGCAAGCTGCGCGGTCAGCACTAAGCAACACGTATCAGAGAGAAAGCAGCCTTCTTGGCTGCTTTTTTTTGACCTTTAATTGACGTTTACGGAAAGGTCAGAAAAATTGTGTTCGAGCATTGATGGATGCCACGCTTTAATAGATGGTGATGCGCTGCGGGTAAGACTTGATGCCTGACGGACACATGCCGATGGCACAATCGATTTCAAATTCATTTCAATAAGCGAGCTTCCGCTCAGTTCACGGAGACAACACCATGGCAACGCACGTGTCAGGCGAAGGTGCACTCATCGAACCCAAAGACGGGCTGTCTTACGTCCGCGGTAAGACCGACATCCCGTTGAGCGACGCGACAGTTGGACAGTTTCTGCGCGATACGGCGGAGCGCTTTCCGGATCGTCCAGCCGTGGTGTTTCGCGAGCAGCGTATTCGCTGGACATGGAAGGAGTTCGCAGAAGAAGTCGACGTGTTGGCGGCCGGTTTGCTCGCGCTCGGCATCGTGAAAGGCGACCGGGTGGGCATCTGGTCGCCGAATCGGGTGGAATGGTTGCTTACCCAGTTTGCGACCGCGCGCATCGGCGCCGTGCTGGTCAATATCAATCCGGCATACCGGCTCGCGGAGCTCGAATACGCGCTGAACAAGGTCGGTTGCAAGGCGATCATTGCGGCCGAGCGTTTCAAGACCTCCATGTATCTGGAGATGTTGCGGGAACTCGCGCCCGAACTGGCCACGCAGGCGCCGGGAGAATTGCATGCGTCGAGATTGCCCGAACTGCGCTACGTGATTCGCATGTGCGATACCGAAACGCCGGGTATGTTGAGCTTTTCCGACGTGATCGAACAAGGTCGAGCGGCGCTGGATGTTCCAAAACTGGACGCCATCGGCGACACGCTTACGTGCCACGAGCCGATCAACATTCAGTTCACCAGCGGCACGACAGGCAATCCGAAGGGCGCGACGCTGACCCATCGCAACGTGGTCAACAACGCGCGCTACATCGCGATGGCGATGCGGCTGACCGAACAAGATGGCTTATGCATCCCGGTGCCGTTGTATCACTGCTTTGGCATGGTGCTGTCGGTGCTGGCGTGCGTATCGGTCGGCGCCAATATGGTGTTTCCCGGCGAGGGATTCGACCCGGCGGCAACGCTAGCCGCGGTCGCGGAAGAGCAGTGCACAGCGCTGCACGGCGTGCCGACCATGTTCATCGCAGAACTCGATCACCCTGACTTCGCCACCTACGACCTGTCGCGCCTGCGCACCGGCATCATGGCGGGCTCGCCGTGCCCGATCGAGACCATGAAGAAGGTGGTCTCCAGGATGCATCTGGCGGAGATCACCATCGCCTACGGCATGACGGAAACCAGCCCGGTCTCGTTCCAGAGTTCGACCACCGACCCGCTCGACAAGCGCACGACCACGGTGGGCCGCATCCAGCCGCATCTGGAGGTGAAAATCGTCGATCCCCTTGGGAACATCGTGCCGGTGGGCGAAACCGGCGAGCTGTGCACTCGCGGCTATTCGGTGATGCAAGGCTACTGGGACGACGAGACCAAGACACGCGAAAGCATTGTCGACGGCTGGATGCACACCGGCGATCTGGCGACGCTCGATGCTGAAGGCTACTGCAATATCGTCGGGCGCCTGAAGGACATGCTGATTCGCGGTGGCGAGAACATCTATCCCCGCGAGATCGAGGAGTTTCTGTTCCGCCACCCGAAGATCCAGAGCGTGCAGGTGTTCGGCGTGCCCGACTCGAAGTATGGCGAGGAGGTTTGCGCGTGGGTCGTATTGCGCTCAGGCGAGCAGGCTACCGCGGAGGAGATCCAGCAGTTCTGCCAAGGTCAGATTGCGCACTACAAGGTGCCGAAATACATCCGTTTCGTCGACGAACTGCCCATGACGGTGACCGGCAAGGTGCAGAAGTTCATCATGCGCGAACGGATGATTAGCGAATTGAAGCTGCGGGAAGACAAGACAGCGTGACGTCAATGGCCGGTCCGCGCGCGACGTAATGGCGCGACGGACCAGTCATTGAAGAACAGAAAACCAACCGTTTGCCCGGCGCAAGAGTTGCAAAACAACCGCTAACGCACTCTAAAAAGCGCCTTACTGCACTGCGCAAACGTTTGGCTAGGCGAAAAAAAAGCGGGCCTGGAGCCCGCTAAAAACCACACGCTACGGGGTTAGCGCGAGGAGACCAAAGAAGGAACCGACTGAGACGACGACCCTGCGTCGACTACGGCCCCAGCAGGGATGCCCCTTCACAGGGCTTCGGCATGCGCCGACCGGCAAGTGCATCGTATCCGCTCACACCACGCACCCAGCCACATCCGTGTTGAAACCGTTGAGGGCATTGTGGGCGAATTACCCTATGAGCGCGGTAACAAAGTGTTTCAGGTTGTAACGCCCGCCAGATAAGGCGCTGCGGGACATATTGCCAAAGAGAATTGTTTGAAACGTAATATTTACCGATGACTCGCTCGCAATTTCATACGCATGATTAATGCTATTCGCGAAGCATATTGCGGCGTATTCCGTTCAGTCGATTCCGCATGAAATGGTTGCATGGTCATCTTTTGGGGCGAAAAATCGCCTGTGTTACAGGGGCTGCCACCACCGGAAAAATCTCAGCAGCGCGAACGACGTCGCTTTGTTGTGTCGCAGCATATCGTCGGATATGCGATTGGCGCGTAAAGGGCTGGTTCGTCTGCTGGCGAACCGGGGTAATTGTTCCGCTTTTACTTAACGTCAGCCCTTCACCGTTACATGATTCGACGCGTGAGCGAAATCGGTCGGCATTTTCCGACCGCCCCCCCGGCTCACTGTGGGAGCGAAACGCGGGCGGCCGAGGCAAAGCGCCTTGCTACTTCAGCCACTTGTCCGAAATGGCCTGATATTCGCCGGTTGCCCGCGCGAGGTGTAGCCATTGGTCGACATACTCCTGGAATGCCACATCACCACGCGGCAGCAGCCAGGCCTTTTCTCCGTATTGGAAGGGCTTATCCGGATGCACTGAGCAAAGGCCCGGATTCAGCTTTTGCTGCAGCAGCGTTTCAGAAGCGTCGGTCACCATGACATCGGCCTTGCCGGCGAGGATCTGCTTGAAGATCGTCACGTTGTCCGGATAGACGGTCAGGTTGGCGTGCGGGAAATACTGCTTCGCGAAGCGCTCGTTGGTGCCGCCCGGGTTGACGATTACGTGAGTAGCAGGCTGGTCGATCTGCGCGACCGTCTGATATTTGGCGACGTCATCGCACCGAACGATTGGCGTTTTGCCGTCGATCATGTACGCCTGCGTAAAAAACGCGCGCTTCTGGCGCTCAAGTGTTGGCGATACACCGCCTACGCCTACGTCGCATTTGGCGACGAAGTCGTTCATCAGGTTTGGCCACGACGTCTTGATGTACTCCACCTTGACGCCGAGTGATTTGGCGAGCGACTCCGTCATGTCGATATCGATACCTTCGAACTGGCTGTCTGCCTTGTAGAACGAGTAGGGTTTGTAGTCGCCAGTCGTACAGGCGCGCAGTGTGCCACGGGCGATGATTTCGTCGAGCCGCGAAGGGGCTGCGGCAGCGGCGGTGCTCTGAGCCTGAGCCGCGCCCGCGTGCATCAAAACCCCGGTTAGCGCGCCGAGCAGCGCGAGTGTCGCCTTGTTCATCGAGTCTCCTTGCTTGTATGTAATTGCGTGGTAAGTCCGTTCGATCATAGCGCGGCAATTCGGGCTTGAACATTGGCCGTTCAGCCAGGTGCGGCGCTGCCGCCGCCCCCTGCAAAACCCGTCGCGGGCGGGGCGCGCAACAGATATTGCCCGCATCAAGCGAGATGTGGCGAGCCCGCTCCGGTAAAATGCCTTTTTGCCCTGAGTCGTACGCAACGTGGCCCATAAACTCCAGAACGACACTTTCCTGCGCGCGCTGCTGCGCCAGCCGACCGACTACACGCCGATCTGGCTGATGCGGCAAGCCGGCCGCTATCTGCCGGAATACAACGCCACGCGAGGTCGCGCGGGCAGTTTCCTCGGTCTGGCGAAGAACCCTGCATTCGCGACGGAAGTCACACTGCAACCGCTCGAGCGCTATCCGCTCGACGCCGCGATCCTGTTCTCCGACATCCTGACCGTGCCCGACGCCATGGGGCTCGGCCTTGAGTTCGTGACGGGCGAGGGCCCTCAGTTTGCGCGCCCGGTGCGAACAGAAGACGATGTCGCGCGCCTCGCGGTGCCGGACATCGACGCCACGCTGCGCTACGTGACCGACGCGGTGCGCGAAATCCGCACCGCGCTCACAGACGCGCAGGGACGTCAGCGCGTGCCGCTAATCGGTTTTTCGGGCAGTCCGTGGACGCTCGCGTGCTACATGGTCGAAGGCGGCGGTTCGGCCGATTTCCGCACGGTCAAGTCGATGCTGTATGCGCGTCCGGACCTGATGCATCGCATTCTCGACGTCAACGCGCGCTCGGTCGCGGCTTACCTGAACGCGCAGATCGAAGCTGGCGCGCAAGCCGTGATGATTTTCGACACGTGGGGTGGGGCGCTGGCGGACGGCGTGTATCAGCGCTTTTCATTGCACTACATCCAGCAGGTGGTCAGCCAGTTGAAGCGCGACCACGACGGCGAAAAGGTGCCGGTAATTACCTTCACGAAGGGCGGCGGCCTGTGGCTCGACGAGATCGCTGAGATCGGCGTGGATGCGGTCGGCCTGGACTGGACCGTGAATCTGAGCAAGGCCCGCGAACGCGTGGGCGGGAAGGTGGCGCTGCAAGGCAATATCGATCCCTCGGTGTTGTTTGCCCCGCCGGCTACGATCCGCATGGAAGCGCGCGCTGTGCTCGACAGTTTCGGCAACCATCCGGGCCACGTGTTCAATCTCGGCCACGGCATTTCGCAGTTCACGCCGCCGGAGAATGTCGCCGAACTGGTCGACGAGGTGCATCGCCATAGCCGGGCTATTCGCAGCGGCGCTCATGCACCGGTATGAGGCCGTAATCGTTACCAATTTTGCTGCAGCGCAGCGAACTGGGCTCTCGGTCTAAGGGAAAATTTGCGGTTGGCGGGCCGTCAGATGGCGGTCCTGCGAAAGTCAAGACTTGACTTATGCACATTCATCACGCTGCGGCGCGGTAGAAGCTTTAGTCGCATCACAACCCTTGCACATTGCAGGCGCATTTGATCTAAGCCTTGTCTGGCAAGGGTTTGACGGGGGCGATACAGAATGTGCGGAAGCCCACAGAAGGCCGCTGCGCCGTGCTTTCGGGGCGTTCCGGGCAAAGTTCTCAACAAAGTTATCCACAGGCACGCGGGCCGATTGCAATTGTTCAGCGGAATCCAAAACTTAGCGCCGAAATTGAAGTTTTACTTTAACTTCGGGGGGAGCGCCGTATGCTCGACGGGCACCACGATGCGGCGTCGTGTCGCGCCCGTGCTTCTGATTTCCGCCCACGCGTGAGTGACGTGTTCGTTCGCGTCGCGCTGGATCATCCGCTGCCGACCCTGTTCGACTACCGGTGCGACACGCCCGAGCCGGTCGCGCCGGGCATGCTGGTGAGCGTGCCGTTTGGCAAGCGCGATGTCGTGGGACTCGTCTGCGAAGTGACCACTCACAGTGAGGTCTCGCCCGACCGCCTGCGCGCAGTCAATGGCGTGTGCACGGCGTGCCCGCCCGTCTCGTCCGAATGGTTGAGGTTGGCCGCGTTTGCCGCGGACTATTACCAGCGCGGTCTTGGCGAAGTGGCGTTGCCGGCTTTGCCGCAGGCGTTGCGCGATGCTTCCCGGTGGTCGCGCCTGTTTGCGCCGCAGGAGCGCTACAGCCTCACGCCCGCTGGCCACGCGTCGCTACCTGACGCACTGCCTGCGCGGGCGAGCGCGTTGCGCAAGCTCGCGCAGACATTGGCCGGGACCGACTTCCTGCTGGCTGCCGACGCTCGCGCGCTGCATCCCAAAGCGATCGCGACGCTCGATGCCTGGCAGGCGGAAGGCTGGGTGGCGCTCGACATCATCGAAGCCGCCGCAGCGCTTGCTATTCCAGCGTCGTCCGACGCGCCCGCGCCCAGGCTGCCGACGCTCACCGACGAGCAGGCCGCCGCAGTCGAAGCGATTCGCGACGCCAACGGCTTCGCGCCGTTCCTGCTGCACGGTGTGACGGGGAGCGGCAAGACCGAGGTCTATTTGCGCGCGTTGGCCGAGATCCTAGCGGCAAAGCCCGACGCTCAGGCGCTGGTTCTCGTGCCCGAAATCAATCTGACGCCGCAATTCGAGTCGGCCTTCCGCGCCCGCTTCGCCGCGCTCGAGGGCACGTCGATCGTCACGCTGCACAGCGGTCTCGCGGAAGGCGAGCGTGCTCGCAACTGGTTCGCCGCTCACACGGGCCGCGCCCGCATCGTACTCGGCACCCGGCTGGCGGTGCTCGCCTCGCTGCCGAAGCTCGCGATCATCGTCGTCGATGAAGAGCACGACCCGGCGTACAAGCAGCAGGAAGGCTTGCGCTATTCAGCCCGCGATCTGGCCGTCTATCGCGCCAAGCAACTCGGCTTGCCGGTCGTGCTCGGCTCGGCCACACCGTCGCTGGAAAGCTGGTGGCAGGCCGATCAGGGGCGCTACAAGCGGCTCACCTTATCGCGCCGCGCGGTCGCCGAGGCCGTGCTGCCTACCGTGAAGCTGATCGATCTGGAAGAAGAGCGGCGGCGCGGGCGGGCTTCTGTGGAAGGGTTGTCGGGGCCGTTGATTGCCGCGCTGAAAGCGCGGCTCGAACGCGGTGAGCAAAGCCTCGTGTTCCTGAACCGCCGCGGTTATGCGCCGCAACTGGCCTGCGATGCCTGCGGCTGGGTCGCCGGCTGCCCACGTTGCAGCGCGTATGTCGTGTTGCATAAGCCCGAGCGCGCGCTACGCTGCCACCACTGCGGCTGGGAAGCGCGCATTCCGCGTTCGTGCCCCGAGTGCGGCAACGTCGACATCGCACCGATGGGCCGCGGCACGCAGCGCGTCGAAGAAACACTGGCGAGCGCGGTGCCTGGCGCCCGGGTGTTACGTATCGATGCCGACAGCACGCGCCGCAAAGGCAGCGCACAGGCGCTGTTCTCCGACGTGCACGCGGGCGAAGTCGACATCCTCGTCGGCACGCAGATGATCGCCAAAGGGCATGACTTCCAGCGCGTGTCGCTGGTCGGCGTGCTGAACGCCGACACCGCGCTCTTTTCCCACGACTTCCGCGCGAGCGAGCGGCTTTTCGCGCAATTGATGCAAGTGAGCGGCCGGGCGGGCCGCGCGGGTTTGCCCGGCGAAGTGCTGGTGCAAACGCGCTATCCGCGCCACGCGCTCTACCACGCGCTGGGCCGCCACGACTATGTCGGCTTTGCCAACTCCACGCTGGCCGAGCGGCGCGACGCGCACTTGCCGCCGTTCGTCTATCAGGCGTTGCTGCGGGCCGAAGGCCGCACGCTCGAGGCCGCGCTGGCCTTTCTGCAGCAGGCGGCGGCCGCACTGGGCGACATTCCCGCTGCAGAACGCGTGACCGTCTATGACGCGGTGCCGCTCACTATCGTCAAGGTGATGCACGTGCATCGCGCACAGTTGCTGATCGAGAGTGCGTCGCGTGGCGCGTTGCACGCCACCTTGCGCGCCTGGCAGCCGCTGCTGCGCGGCATGAAGGGCGTGCTGCGCTGGAATCTCGAAGTCGATCCGCTCGACATTTGAGGCACGTCGCCAGCACGGCGGCGCCGTTACTCCTTTCGGTCATATTCATAGAGCGAATGGTCGTTTCGTTTTGCGACGCCGCTCGCCTATATTTCGCCGAATCGGCGCACATTCAGGCAAAACTCCAACATTCAGGCGCCGACGCACCTCAACTCTCTCGGGGCATGGCGATGAGCGATACCAATCAAACGCTGCCAACCGGCGCCGCTCCGGCGAACCGGCAAAGCACGCACGGCGGTGGACTTTTTTCGACCGAAGACTGGTGGGCGGTCTGGGTCGGGCTGCTGGTGGTCGTGATTGCCTGGGCGCTGTTCGCGTCCGGCAGCAGCATCAAGTGGCTCGCGGTTGCGCCGGCTAAATGGTCGAGCGTCGCGCAGGCCGTGCAGGACGCCGGCAAGCATGTGCCGAACTATGCCGCGCTGTTCGGCGTGTTCGCGCTCCTGTTCGGCGTGAGCCTCGCAGCGCTCAAGCAGCGGGTCGGCGCTTTCCTCGGCTCATTCCTGATTCTGTTCATCGCATCGGCGCTGATTTTTACGCTGGGCGCGTGGGTCAACGCGTCGAAGTACAACCTCGAACCACCGCTCGTCGCGCTGGCGCTGGGCCTTTTGATCTCGAACGTGTTCACGCTGCCCGAGTGGTTTTCGGCGGGCTTGCGCGTCGAGTTTTACATCAAGGTCGGTATCGTGCTGCTCGGCGCGACATTGCCGTTCACGCTGTTGGTGTGGGCCGGACCGGTGGCGGTCGGGCAGGCGAGCATCGTCTCGCTCGTCACGTTCTTCGTGATCTTTTTTGCTGCGACGGCGTTTGGCCTCGACCGGCGTTTTGCGGCCGTGCTCGGCGTCGGCGGCGCGGTGTGCGGCGTCTCGGCAGCGATCGCGATTGCCGGCGCGGTGCGGGCCAAGCGCGAACAGGCTTCGGTGGCGATCACGCTGGTGGTGCTGTGGGCGATCGTGATGATCTTCGTGTTGCCGTTCGCGTCCCGCTCGCTCGGATTGTCCACCGCGGTCGCTGGCGCATGGATCGGCACGTCCGAATTCGCCGACGCCGCCGGGATCGCGGCGGCGCAAGCTTACGGCGACCTCGCCAAACACGCGGGTGGAGCGATCGCGGGTGCGCCGGAGGCGTCGCTACAGGCGTTCACGCTGATGAAAGTGGTCGGCCGCGATATCTGGATCGGTATCTGGGCGTTCGTGCTCGCAATCGTCGCGAGCACGCGCTGGGAGTCGCAAGATAGCGGCGTCAAAGCAAAACCCAACGCCGGCGAGATCTGGGCGCGCTTTCCGAAGTTCGTGATCGGCTTCGTGATTGCGTCGGCACTGGTGACGTGGGTCGCCAGCCACTACTCGCTGGCCGATTACCGCAAGGTCGTGACGCCCGAATTCGTCGCCCCGATCACCGCGTTGCGCACATGGGCGTTCACCTTCTGTTTCCTGAGCATTGGGTTGACCACGCGCCTGCGTTCGCTGAGCGCCACTGGCCTCAAGCCGTTCCTGGCCTTTACGGTAGGCGTGGTGGTCAATATCGCCATCGGCTACGCGCTGTCCGCGCACGTGTTCGCGCCGTACTGGAATAGCTTGGGGCAGGGCTCGTGACGAGCGGCGCGCTTCGCATCTCCAGCACAGCGGACGCGCGCGACGATGCGTGCGCGCCGTGCTGCGCCGGCTGCCGGTATCGTGCTGAGAGTCGGGACTCGCTGGAGCAGAGCATGCCGGGTCTCTCGGTGTTGGGTTCGGCATTTGGCGCGAGCGTGGCGGACAGCCGGCTTTGCCGGCTGCACGACCAACTCGTCTCGCCCGCCGACGCCTGTCCGCGGTTCGAGCCGATTTTGCGGCACTGATACCGCCTGCGCTTTGCCGCGGCACCAAGCCGGGTGTTACCCGCGGCTTCCCGCCGTGCAGGCCGGAAGCCGGTGTCGCTCACTCCGGCATGCCACGCCGGACATCCCTATTCAATCGTTCAGCGCGGCCCGCGGATCGCCCGCCGATGCGCGCGAAGCCGCAGGTGTTCGTTCCTGCGCGGGTTCCCGCCTGCCCGGGCCACTTGTCGCACCGCGGATGAACAACACCGCGCAAGTCGCGCACATTGCCCAGATGCCCAGTACCACCAGCCATTTTTCCATTTCGCCTGTCCTCTAAAACCCCGTACCGTTTTTTTGTGCGTGCCCCAAGGAGGCCGCGCGCCGCTATGTTCCGTATAACGGCGCGCCGACCCGTTCTGATAAGGGTAAATGCAAAAAGAATCACGCCAGGGAAAGTACCGATCGCAACCGGCGTCGCCCCGCGCGGCGCCATCGCGCGCAAACCCCCGTCACATAAGGCTCACAACAGGGTGCAACCGCGCGCCTGCGATGGTTGCACCTTTTTATTGGGAGGCGTACGATTCGCCCAACTTTTAGTCTTTTTGCCAGCGCATTCGTCTGGTCTCCGAAGAAGGAAACATGGCTAGCACCACCCTTGGCGTTAAGGTCGACGACCTCCTGCGTTCCCGGCTGAAAGATGCCGCCACCCGTCTCGAACGCACTCCGCACTGGCTCATCAAGCAGGCCATCTTCGCGTACCTCGAAAAGATCGAGCACGGTCAACTGCCGCCCGAACTGTCGGGCGTGGCGGGCTCGGCCGATCTGACCGACGGCTCTGCGGTTGAGCACGAGGAAGACGGTGCATCGCACCCGTTCCTCGATTTCGCGCAGAACGTGCAACCGCAGTCGGTGCTGCGCGCCGCGATCACGGCGGCGTACCGTCGTCCGGAGCCGGAATGCCTGCCGTTCCTGCTCGGTCAGGCGCGTTTGCCGGCCAACCTCGCGGGCGACGTGCAGGCCATGGCCGGCAAGCTCGTGGAAACGCTGCGCAGCAAGAGCAAGGGCGGTGGCGTCGAAGGTCTGATCCACGAGTTCTCGCTGTCGAGCCAGGAAGGCGTGGCGCTAATGTGTCTCGCCGAAGCGCTGCTGCGCATTCCCGATCGCGCCACGCGCGACGCGCTGATCCGCGACAAGATCAGCAAGGGCGACTGGAAATCGCACATGGGCCAGGCGCCGTCGATGTTCGTCAATGCCGCGACCTGGGGCCTGATGATCACCGGCAAGCTGGTGACGACCAATAGCGAAACGAGCCTCTCGTCGGCGCTCACGCGTTTGATCGGCAAGGGCGGCGAACCGCTGATCCGCAAGGGCGTGGACATGGCGATGCGCCTGATGGGCGAGCAGTTCGTCACGGGCGAGAACATCTCCGAGGCGCTCGCCAACAGCCGCAAATACGAAGCACGCGGCTTCCGCTACTCGTACGACATGCTCGGCGAAGCGGCCACCACCGAAGCCGACGCGCAGCGCTACTACGCGTCGTACGAACAGGCGATCCACGCGATCGGCAAGGCCGCCGGCGGACGTGGCATCTACGAAGGCCCGGGTATCTCGATCAAGCTCTCCGCGCTGCACGCACGCTACTCGCGTTCGCAGCAGGAACGCACGATGAGCGAGCTGCTGCCGCGCGTGCGCTCGCTCGCGATCCTCGCGCGCCGCTACGACATCGGCCTGAACATCGACGCGGAAGAAGCCGACCGCCTCGAAATCTCGCTCGATCTGCTCGAAGCGCTGTGCTTCGATCCGGAGCTGGCCGGCTGGAACGGCATCGGCTTCGTGGTGCAGGCGTATCAGAAGCGCTGCCCGTTCGTGATCGAATACCTGATCGATCTGGCGCGCCGCAGCCGTCACCGCATCATGGTGCGCCTCGTGAAGGGCGCGTACTGGGATACCGAAATCAAGCGCGCGCAAGTGGACGGCCTCGAAGGCTATCCGGTCTACACGCGCAAGATCTACACGGACGTGTCGTACCTCGCCTGCGCGAAGAAGCTGCTCAGCGCGCCCGACGCGGTCTATCCGCAGTTCGCCACGCACAACGCGCACACGCTGTCGGCGATCTATCACCTCGCGGGCAACAACTACTATCCCGGCCAGTACGAGTTCCAGTGCCTGCACGGCATGGGCGAACCGCTGTACGAAGAAGTCACCGGCCGTGACAAGCTGAACCGTCCGTGCCGTGTGTACGCGCCGGTCGGCACGCACGAAACGCTGCTCGCTTATCTCGTGCGCCGTCTGCTGGAAAACGGCGCGAACACGTCGTTCGTGAATCGTATTGCCGACGAAACCGTCGCAATCAAGGACCTGATCGCCGACCCGGTCGACGAAGCCTCGAAGATCGTCCCGCTCGGCGCGCCGCACGCGAAGATTCCGCTGCCGCGCCATCTGTACGGTTCGGAGCGCCTCAACTCGATGGGCCTCGACCTGTCGAACGAGCATCGTCTGGCGTCGCTGTCGTCGGCGTTGCTGGCGAGCGCGCATCATCCGTGGCGCGCCGCGCCGATGCTCGAAGACAACGAGATCGCCGTGGGTCTCGCGCGCGACGTGCGCAATCCGGCCGATCATCGCGACCTCGTCGGCACGGTCGTCGAAGCAACGGCGGAGCACGTGAGCGCTGCTTTGGCTCACGCAGTCGCCGCCGCGCCGATCTGGCAAGCCACGCCGGTCGATGCGCGCGCCGATTGCCTCGCACGTGCCGCCGATCTGCTCGAAGCGCAGATGCATACGCTGATGGGCCTCGTGGTGCGTGAAGCCGGCAAGTCGCTGGCGAACGCCGTCGCGGAAATCCGCGAAGCGATCGACTTCCTGCGTTACTACTCCACGCAGATTCGCGACGAGTTCTCCAACGACACGCATCGTCCGCTCGGCCCGGTGGTGTGTATCAGCCCGTGGAATTTCCCGCTGGCGATTTTCATGGGTCAGGTGGCCGCTGCGCTTGCAGCCGGCAACACCGTGCTCGCCAAGCCCGCTGAACAGACGCCGCTGATCGCCGCGCAAGCCGTGCGCATTCTGCGCGAAGCCGGCGTGCCGGCCGGCGCGGTGCAACTGCTGCCGGGTAACGGCGAAACGGTCGGTGCCGCGTTGGTGGCCGATCCGCGAACCCGCGCCGTGATGTTCACCGGCTCGACCGAAGTCGCGCGTCTGATCAACAAGACGCTGTCGAGCCGCCTCGATCCGGACGGCAAGCCGATTCCGCTGATCGCCGAAACGGGCGGCCAGAACGCGATGATCGTCGACTCGTCGGCGCTCGCCGAACAGGTGGTGGCGGACGTGCTGCAATCGTCGTTCGACTCCGCAGGTCAACGGTGTTCCGCGTTGCGCGTTCTTTGTCTGCAGGACGATGTTGCGGACCGCACGCTGGAGATGCTGACCGGCGCGATGCGCGAACTGGCCGTGGGCAATCCGGACCGCCTGTCGATCGACGTCGGCCCGGTGATCGACCTCGACGCGAAGCGCGGTATCGACGCGCACGTCGCGGCGATGCGCGAGAAGGGCCGCAAGGTCGAGCAACTGCCGATGCCGGACGGTTGCGCGCAAGGCACCTTCGTGCCGCCGACGCTGATCGAGCTCGACAGCATCGACGAATTGAAGCGTGAGGTGTTCGGTCCGGTGCTGCACGTGGTGCGTTACCGCCGCAGCCAGCTGGACAAACTGCTCGAGCAGATCCGCGCGACCGGTTACGGCCTGACGCTCGGCATTCATACGCGGATCGACGAAACGATCGCGCATGTGATCAGCCGCGCGCACGTGGGCAACATCTACGTGAACCGCAACGTGATCGGCGCGGTGGTCGGCGTGCAGCCGTTCGGCGGCGAAGGTCTGTCGGGCACGGGGCCGAAAGCGGGCGGCGCGCTGTATCTGCAGCGCCTCCTCGCCACGCGTCCGGCAGGTTTGCCGAAGTCGCTCGCGCAGGCGTTGGTCGTGGATGTACCGCGCGCTGCCGAAAACGGCGACAATCCGTCCGCTGCGTTGACTGCTTATCGTGACTGGCTGATCACCGAGCGCGAGCCGCAACTGGCCGCGCGCTGCGACGGCTATCTGTCGCATGTGCCGGCGGGCGCCACGGCGGTATTGTCGGGACCGACCGGCGAGCGCAATACGTACACGCTGGGCGCGCGCGGCACGGTGCTGTGTGTCGCGTCGACGGCAAGCGGTGCGCGCGTGCAGTTCGCCGCGGCGCTGGCTACGGGAAATCGCGCGTTGTTCGAAGGCGCGGCTGGGGAACAATTGGTGTCGCAGTTGCCCGCCTCGCTGAAGTCGCATGCAAGCGTGAAGAAGAGCGCGGATACGCCGTTCGACGCCGTGCTGTTCGAAGGCGATAGCGACGAACTGCTGGCGCTGGTGAAGGAAGTCGCGAAGCGCGCGGGCCCGATCGTGTCGGTGCAGGGCGTCGCGTCTCGCGCGCTGGAAAGCGGCGACGAGGATTACGCGCTCGAGCGTCTGTTGACGGAACGCTCGGTCAGCGTGAATACGGCAGCTGCAGGCGGTAATGCGAATTTGATGACGATCGGTTGAGCGAACCTCTCTGATCACTCAATAAAACGGAAGCGGTACGGCGACCCCGAAACCGCTCCATCCACACCTGGTACCAAGGAGAAGCTATGCAACACAAGATGAAACAGCTGGCAGGCGCTGCACTGGTTGCGGCGATGTCGCTGGCGGGGACGGCCAACGCTCAATCGACGGAAGACGTGAAGGTCGGCTTTGCCGGCCCGATGACTGGCGCGCAGGCGCACTACGGCAAGGACTTCCAGAACGGCATTACGCTGGCAGTGGAAGACATGAACGCGACCAAGCCGGTGATCGGCGGCAAGCAAGTCCGCTTCGTGCTGGACTCGGCCGACGACCAGGCCGACCCGCGTACGGGTACGACCGTTGCGCAAAAGCTGGTGGATGACGGCATCAAGGGCATGCTCGGCCACTTCAACTCGGGTACCACGATCCCGGCTTCGCGCATTTACGCGAACGCGGGCATCCCCGAAATCGCCATGGCGACGGCGCCTGAATATACGCAACAAGGTTTCAAGACCACGTTCCGTATGATGACGTCCGACACGCAGCAAGGTTCGGTCGCCGGCACGTTCGCGGTGAAGACCTTGGGCATGAAGAAGATCGTGATCGTCGACGACCGCACGGCCTACGGCCAAGGTCTGGCCGATCAGTTCGAAAAGGCAGCGAAGGCAGCGGGCGGCCAGATCGTCGATCGTGAATACACGAACGACAAGGCAGTCGACTTCAAGTCGATCCTGACCAAGCTGAAGGCTGTTCAACCGGACCTGATCTATTACGGCGGCGCGGATTCGCAAGCGGCACCGATGGTCAAGCAGATGAAGGCACTGGGCATCAAGGCGCCGCTGATGGGCGGCGAAATGGTCCACACGCCGACGTTCATCCAGATCGCGGGTGACGCGGCGAACGGCACGGTGGCTTCGCTGGCCGGCCTGCCGCTGGAAGAAATGCCGGGCGGCAAGGACTATGTCGCAAAGTACAAGAAGCGTTTCAACGAAGACGTGCAAACGTACTCGCCGTACGCTTACGACGGCGCAATGGCCATGTTCGACGCAATGAAGAAGGCGAACTCGACCGATCCGGCCAAGTATCTGCCGATGCTCGCGAAGACCTCGATGCCGGCAGTGACGTCGTCGAACCTCGCTTACGACAGCAAGGGCGACCTGAAGAACGGCGGCATCACGCTGTACAAGGTTGTCGACGGCAAGTGGACGACGCTGCAAAGCGTGGGTGGGAAGTAAGCCGTTTTTTTGCTTGAGCATCGGGCTGCTGCGTCATGCTATGACGCAGCGGCCAGCGCAAAAAAAAGCCCTGTGGTTTCTTAACCGCAGGGCTTTTTGTTTGCCGCTTCGTTACGCGTGCGGATCGCACGACAACGCAGTTATTCCCCCCGCAACTTCCTCCCCTGCTCGCGAATCTGCTCCAGCGTCGCCCCCGGCGTGCTCGCTTCCTGCGGCATACGAATTTCGATCACCGCGGCGCGCTTCGCCTCCATCGCACGCATCAGCGCAGGCAGAAAATCTTCAGTCCGCTCCACCGTCTCGCCATGCGCGCCGAACGAGCGAGCGAACGCCGCGAAATCCGGATTGGTGAGTCCGGTGCCGTGCACGCGATTCGGATAATGCCGCTCCTGATGCATCCGGATCGTGCCGAACTGGCTGTTATTCACCACGATGAAAAGCACGTGCAGGTCGTACTGCATCGCCGTTGCGAGTTCTTGCGCGGACATCATGAAGCAGCCGTCGCCAGCCAGCGCGACGACAGCGCGTTGCGGATACATCGACTTCGCCGCGATCGCCGCCGGCACGCCATAACCCATCGCGCCGCTCGTCGGCGCGAGTTGCGAACGAAAATGACGATACGAGAAGTGCCGATGCAGCCACGTCGCGTAATTACCCGCACCATTGGTGAGAATCGCGTCGTCCGGTAGATGCGTGCGCAACTGCTGGATCACTTCGCCCATCTGCACGTCGCCGGGAATCTGGCGCGGTTTGCGCCAGTCGAGATACGCCTGATGCGCCTCGCTCGCGGCGCCGGACCAGGCAAGTTGCTCGGACGAAGGCTCCAACTCCGCAAGCATTGCCGCCAGCTCCGGCATGCCGGAGACGATCGGCAGATCCGCCGCATACACGCGTCCCAACTCCTCCGCGCCTTGATGCACATGCACGAGCGTCTGCTTCGTTTTTGGAATGTCGAGCAGCGTGTAGCCGTTCGTCGTCGCTTCGCCTAAACGAGGTCCGATCGCGAGCAATACGTCGGCGTCGCGGATACGTTGCGCCAGCGCAGGATTGATACCGAGGCCGACATCGCCGGCATAGTTCGGATGCTCGTTATCGAGCGTGTCCTGAAAGCGGAACGCGAGGCCGACCGGCAGTTGCCAATTCTCGACGAAGCGTTGAAAGTCCGCGCACGCAGCAGGCGTCCAGCCGCTGCCGCCCGCGATCACCATTGGCCGCTGTGCGCCTTCGAGCAACGCGCGCAATTTCTCGATCTGCGCCGCCGAAGGCGACGCCGCGACGCGTTGATACGCCGGCGCCCCTGCTACGGCGTCGCATGCGTCGCTCAACACGTCTTCCGGCAGCGACAATACGACGGGACCAGGCCGTCCGGACGTCGCTGTGTGAAACGCATGGCTCAGATACTCGGGAATGCGTTTGGGATCGTCGATTTGCGCGACCCATTTCGCCATCTGACCGAACATGCGCCGATAGTCGATCTCCTGAAACGCCTCGCGGTCGAGATGCTCGCGTGCGCATTGGCCGATCAGCAGGATCATCGGCGTGGAATCCTGAAACGCGGTGTGCACGCCGATCGACGCGTGCGTGGCGCCCGGCCCGCGCGTGACCAGCGCGACGCCGGGCCGGCCGGTCAATTTGCCGACGGCTTCGGCCATATTCGCCGCGGCCGCTTCGTGACGGCACACGATGGTCTGGATCTGTTCGGTTTCGTCGTGCAGCGAATCCAGCACGGCGAGAAAACTTTCACCGGGCACACAGAAAACACGTTCGACACCGTGCGTCAGCAAAGCATCGACGACAAGACGCGCGCCGGTGGTTTGAGCGGCGGAGGAACCGGAAACTGAAACGGGAGCATTCGGCTGCGACATTGCGATGAAGCCTCCAGGCAGTGCATGAGTGCGATGTGAGAATGGAAGCATCGACCGGACGCTGGCCGATGTGGCGCTTCGACAGCTTACGCCGCCAGCGCCTGCGCTGTCACGGCGCAGCGCAACTGTAGCGCTCGCGCATTGCGCGCCGCGCAAATGAAAACGCGGGCCCGAGAGCCCGCGTGATTGCCGTCATGCGCCATGAAGCGCGGAACTCAGCACTCGACGATATTCACCGCCAGGCCGCCGCGCGACGTTTCCTTGTACTTGGTCTTCATATCCGCGCCGGTTTCACGCATGGTTTTGATCACCGAATCGAGCGACACATAATGGCTGCCGTCGCCGCGCAACGCCATGCGCGCCGCATTGACCGCTTTCACCGATGCCATCGCATTGCGCTCGATACACGGAATCTGCACCATGCCGCCGACCGGATCGCACGTCAGGCCGAGGTTGTGTTCCATGCCGATTTCCGCGGCGTTCTCGACCTGCCGGGGCGTGCCGCCCATGACCGCGGCGAGTGCGCCCGCCGCCATCGAACAGGCGACGCCCACTTCACCCTGGCAACCCACTTCGGCGCCGGAAATCGACGCGTTCAGCTTGTACAGAATGCCGATCGCCGCCGCGGTCATCAGGAAGTCGATCACGCCTTGCTGATTCGAGCCGGGCATGAAGCGCGTGTAGTAATGCAGCACTGCCGGGATGATGCCGGCCGCGCCGTTGGTCGGCGCGGTGACCACACGTCCGCCGGCGGCGTTTTCTTCGTTGACGGCGATCGCATAGAGATTGATCCAGTCGACCATGGAAAGCGGATCGCGCAGCGCCAGTTCAGGATTGCCCGACAGCGCGCGATACAGCTGCGGCGCACGGCGCTTCACCTGGAACGGGCCGGGCAAGTTACCGTCGGCGTCCGGGTTGTTGATGCCACAACCGCGTGCGACACACGCTTGCATTACGTCCCAGATCTTCAGCAGGCCGGTGCGCGTTTCTTCTTCCGTATGCCAGACGCGCTCGTTTTCCCACATTAACTGAGCGATGCTTTTGCCAGTCGATTCGCACAGCGCAAGCAACTCGTTGCCGCTGCGAAACGAGTGCGGCAATTGATCGACGGCGCTCAGCACTTTCGTGTTCGGCGCACCCGCCGTCACCACGAAACCGCCGCCCACCGACAGATAGGTCGACTCGCGCAACGTCTCACCCAGTGCATCGTAAGCGCGCAGCTTGAGACCGTTCGGATGCTCGGGCAGCGCCTGGCGATAAAACGCAATCTGATCTTTCTGCACGAACGGCACCTCGTGCGTGCCGAGCAGCGCCAGCTTGCGGGACACGCGCACGTTTTCGAGCCGCTCGGCGATCGTGTCCGGGTTCACGGTGTCGGGCGCATCGCCCATCAGGCCGAGCATTACGCCGCGATCGGTGCCATGCCCCTTGCCTGTCGCGCCGAGCGAGCCATACAACTCCGCCTTCACCGATGCGGTCGCAGCAAGCAGCCCATCGCGTTCAAGCCCTTGAGCGAACATCAGCGCCGCGCGCATCGGCCCGACCGTATGCGAACTGGACGGACCAATGCCGATTTTGAAGAGATCGAACACGCTGACTGCCATTTACTGCTCCCTGCTGATAGATGGTTGGTTCATCGCGCCGGCAGCGGCAAACACACGGCGAGCCAGGCAGGCGGCGTGGGTGCGAGCTGTAGCGCGATCGGCGTATAGCGCCCATCGAGGCGTGCCGCCAGGTGAAACAGTTCGGTCGCGTTCTTCGGGTCCCACTGACCTGAATAGCCTGGCAAGCCGGCTTCGCGACGTTTTGCATCGAACGGAACGCTCGAATGCACGAATTCTTCGTGGGTCTTGTTGCCGGCCGCGTATGGCGCGAGCCAGTTCAGCGCGGCTTCCAGCGAAGCGCCGTCCGTGCCCTTCTCCGGCAGCCAGTTGCGGTTATGGCGGCGCGCGGCGAGTGCGGCGGTCACGAGCGGCTGCAGATCGTAGGTGACGTAATGCAGCGCGTCGCGCTCGCTGAAATCGACCGTCGAACCATCCGGTCCGATGTTGTCGCCGATATGCTCGACGAACAACCGCTGGGCCGCGTTGATCATCTTGCGGTTATCGAGCGTGAACGCGGCCATGGCGATCAGTTTGACCCGATGGCTCTGCCAGTTGTTTTTGAACGTGCCTTTGAGCGGCCGCGGCTGCGCGTCGATTTGCCCGATATAGCCGGTCGCGAGTTTCGTGAGAAACGCCATCGACGCATTGCGCGTCTTAACCGGCAACGCGCTCGCCGTCATGTCGTACGCGAGAATCAGCCCTTCGAAGCGGGTTTCGTCGATGGGATTGAAGCTCGGTTGATACGTCGTGACCCACGCGAACAGCAAGCGGTCGACGAGCTTCAGATACCGGTCGTCGCTGGTGGCGCGCCAGGCGAGCGCGGCGTCGCGCATCAGATCGAGATCCTGCTCCGCTTCGACGCTCTGGTCGTAAATGCCTTCGTGCGGCAGCGTGCCTTCGGTATGCAGTTTCGCCAGCGCATGCGGCTGGTCGTTCAGATGAGCCTGCACGTTGCTCACCAGCGCTTTCACGCCCGGATCGGCGTTCGTGCGTTCACTGGTTTGCAACGCGGGCGCCGCACAAAAATTCATCGCGGCCTGCGCTTGCGCCAGCGGCAGCAGCACGGCCGCGCCTGCCAGCAACAGTGTGCAGGTTTGCCGCCACGTGGGGGCTCGCCCTGGTTCGGTCCGGCTTTGCATCGATCGCACCTTTCGCGCCATGCGAAACTCCTCGTTAGGCTGATTCGGTGTGTGATGTTAGCCGTTTGCGGCCAGGAGCGACAGAGAACTCAGGAGAGAACCGCGCAGCGCCCTGCCGCCTCTTTTCGAGACAGCGGGCGCTGCGCGGCAGCGGTCCGCTTACTCGTAGTCGGCGATCGGCACGCAGGAGCAGAACAGATTGCGGTCGCCGTACACGTTGTCCGCGCGCCCGACCGGGGGCCAATACTTCTTCGCGATCAGCGTGGGCAGCGGATACGCTGCGGTTTCGCGCGCATACGCGTGCTTCCAGTCATTCGCGATGACCACCGCCGCCGTGTGTGGCGCGTGCTTGAGCGGATTGTCCTCGCGGTCCGAGCGGCCATCTTCGACCGCGCGGATTTCCTCGCGGATCGCGATCATCGCTTCGATGAAACGGTCGAGTTCTTCCTTCGATTCCGATTCGGTCGGCTCGACCATCAGCGTGCCCGGCACCGGGAAGCTCATGGTCGGCGCATGGAAGCCGTAGTCGGCGAGACGCTTGGCGACGTCGTCGACGGTGATGCCGCTGGTTTCCTTGATCGGACGCAGATCGAGAATGCACTCGTGCGCGACCAGTCCGCCCGGGCCCGAATACAGCACCGGATAGTGCGGCGCGAGTTTCTTCGCGACGTAGTTCGCGTTGAGGATCGCGGTTTCGGTCGCGGCGGTGAGGTTCTTCGCGCCCATCATCGCGATATACATCCACGAGATCGGCAGGATCGACGCCGAGCCGTACGGTGCGCCGGACACTGCGCCAATGCCGTTCGGCGCGCGTTCATAGCCCGACGAGATCTGGTTCGGCAGGAACTGCGCGAGGTGCGCGCCGACTGCGACCGGACCGACGCCCGGTCCGCCGCCGCCGTGCGGAATGCAGAACGTCTTGTGCAGGTTCAGGTGCGAGACGTCGCCGCCGAACTGGCCCGGCGCGGTGAGGCCGACCATGGCGTTCATGTTCGCGCCGTCCACATAGACCTGGCCGCCGTGCGCGTGCACGATCTCGCAGATTTCACGCACGTTCTGCTCGAACACGCCGTGCGTGGACGGGTACGTGATCATGATCGCCGCGAGTTTGTCGGCGTGCTGATCGGCCTTCTTCTTCAGGTCTTCGATATCGACGTTGCCTTGCGCGTCGCAGGCAACCACGACTACCTGCATGCCGGCCATCTGTGCCGACGCCGGGTTGGTGCCGTGCGCCGAAGCGGGAATCAGGCAGACATTGCGATGGGCTTCGCCGCGCGAGGCGTGGTAGGCGTGGATGATCAGGAGGCCCGCGTACTCACCTTGCGAGCCGGCGTTCGGTTGCAGCGATACGGCCGCGTAGCCGGTGGCCGCGACCAGCATTTCTTCGAGCTGATCGATCATTTCGCGGTAGCCGACGGTTTGCTCAGCCGGTGCGAACGGATGGATCTGGCCGAATTCCGGCCACGTGACCGGCAGCATTTCCGAAGTCGCGTTCAGCTTCATCGTGCACGAACCGAGCGGGATCATCGAGCGGTCGAGCGCGAGATCCTTGTCGGACAGGCTGCGCAGATAGCGCAGCATTTCCGTTTCCGAATGATGACGGTTGAACACGTGGTGCGTGAGGTACGCGCTGGTGCGTTCGAGCGCGGCCGGCACGGATGCGGTGTTCGATGCGGCCAGTTTTGCGTCGAGCGTGTCGACTTGCGGAATGTCTTTCGCGCCCGCGGCTTGCGCCAACACTTCGAGCAGATCGGCCAGATCGCGGCGCGACGTGGTTTCGTCGATCGACAGGCCGACTTGCGTATCGCTCACGCGGCGCAGGTTGATGCGCTTCGCAATCGCTGCGTCGTGCAGCGCTTGCGTGCGTGCGCCGGTTTCGAAGGTGAGCGTGTCGAAGAACGTTTCGTTGACGAGCGTATAGCCGAGTTGCTTCGCACCTTCGGCCAGCAACGCGGCGATCCGGTTCACGCGCAGCGCGATCGTCTTCAGGCCGTGCGGGCCGTGATAGACGGCGTACATGCTGGCCATGATCGCGAGCAGCGCTTGCGCGGTACACACGTTCGAGGTGGCTTTCTCGCGACGGATATGTTGTTCGCGCGTTTGCAGCGCGAGACGCAGCGCGGGGTTGCCTTGTGCGTCGACGGTCACGCCGACGAGGCGGCCCGGCATCTGACGCTTGAATTCGTCGCGCACAGCGAGGTAAGCCGCATGCGGGCCGCCGAAGCCGACCGGCACGCCAAAGCGCTGCGTATTGCCCACGGCCACGTCCGCGCCCCATTCGCCCGGCGGCGTGAGCACGGTCAGCGCGAGCAGGTCGGCGGCGACCACCACGTGGCCGCCGGCTGCGTGGATTGCCTCGGTGAGCGCGCGATAGTCGCGCACGTCGCCGTTCACGCCCGGGTATTGCAGCAGCACGCCGAACGCATTCGCGTTCGCCGCCTCCGCAGCCGGGCCCACTTTCACTTCGATCCCGACCGGCGTGGCACGAGTCTTCACCACTTCGATGGTTTGCGGCAGCACGTCGTCGGCCACGAAGAACACGTTCGACTTTGGCTTGCCGATGCGCTGCAGCAGCGTCATCGCTTCAGCGGCGGCGGTTGCTTCGTCGAGCAACGACGCATTCGAGATCGCCAGACCCGTCAGGTCGACGATCATCTGCTGGAAGTTCAGCAGCGCTTCCAGACGGCCTTGCGAGATTTCCGGCTGATACGGCGTGTACGCGGTGTACCACGCCGGATTTTCCAGTACGTTACGCAGGATCACCGTCGGCGTGTGCGCGTTGTAATAGCCCTGCCCGATATACGAGCGGAACACCTGGTTCTTGTCCGCGAGTTCACGCAGCGCGGCGAGCGCTTCGGCTTCGCTTTTCGGTTGCGCGAAGGGGCCGAGCGGCAGCGTTTCGGTGCGGCGGATCGTCTTCGGAATGACGGCGTCGATCAGCGCGGCGCGCGACGCGAAGCCGAGGGCTTCGAGCATCGCGTGCTGGTCGGCCGCATCCGGGCCGATGTGCCGTTCGGCGAAGGCGTCATGCACTTCGAGCGCGGCGAGCGAGAGAGGAGTGCGGTTCATCAGACGATCCGGGTGTTCGAGCTTCATGGGTGTTCCTGGCGGTGCGGCTATCTCTGCGCGAGGGACGCGCCGCACCAATCGGGTTAAACGTAAAGGTGAATCAGGCGCCGATCGACTTGCTGTACGCGTCGGCGTCGATCAGACGGTCTTGCGTGGCGTCCGCGGCCGGCTTGATCTTGAAGAGCCAGCTTTCGTACGGCGAGGTGTTGACCGAGTCCGGGGTGTCGGCGACAGCCGTGTTCGCTTCGATGATTTCGCCCGAGACCGGCGCGTAGATATCGGAAGCGGCCTTCACCGATTCGATCACGGCGACGGTGTCGCCGGCGGTCACGGTTTTGCCCAGTTCCTGGACTTCGAAGAAGACGATATCGCCGAGCGCTTCCTGCGCGTGGTCGGTGATGCCGACCGTCAGCGTGCCGTCCGCTTCGGTACGGACCCATTCGTGCGATTCGGTGTATTTCAGATCGGCCGGGATGCTCATCGGATGCTCCTATGCGGTGTGATTCGGTAATGACTTAAAGGGCCCCCAAACCTGTCGCTTCGCGCCAGGTTCCCCCGAGGGGGAACAAGAAAACTTGGGGCGGCCCGGCGTTTTCTTGTGAAGGTTTGCGCACGCGCCGGCTTGCTTAAACCGCGAGCACTTTGCCGTTGCGCACGAACGGCAGTTTTACCACGCTTGCGGGAACGTTCTTGTCACGAATTTGAACGTGAACGGTGTCGCCCGGCTGCACGCCTTTCGGCACGCGCGCAAAGGCGATCGATTCCTGCATGGTCGGGGAAAACGTGCCGCTGGTGATTTCGCCTTCGCCTTGCGGCGTGACGACTTTCTGATGAGCACGCAGCACGCCTGCTGCCTTGCCGTTGTCCTTCAGCAGGATCAGGCCGACGAACGCGGCCTGCGATCCGTCCGCTTCCAGCTTGCCCTTGCCGACGAAGTCGCGCGGCGAGCTGAGGTCGACCGTCCAGGCGAGGCCGGCGTCGAGCGGCGAGACGTTGTCGTCCATGTCCTGGCCGTACAGATTCATGCCGGCTTCGAGGCGCAGCGTGTCGCGCGCACCGAGTCCGGCCGGGCGCACGCCTTGCGCCTGCAGCGCGTTCCACAGCGCTTCGACGTGATCTGCGGGAACGATGATTTCGAAGCCGTCTTCGCCGGTATAGCCCGTGCGGGCTACGGTCAATTCGCCGAACGGCGTGTCTTCGATGCGGGCGGCGTTGAACGGCTTCAGCGCTTCGGTGGCGGCGCGCGCGGCCGGCACGGTTTGCCAGACTTTCTCGCGAGCATTCGGGCCTTGCACGGCGACGATCGCGTAGTCGCGGCGCGGCGTGATGGTCAGGCCGAAGCTGCCTTCGGCGTTGAGCTGGCCGAACCAGGCGATGTCTTTGTCGGCGGTGCCGGCGTTAACGACCACGCGGAAGTGATCTTCGCCGAAGTAATAGACGATCAGGTCGTCGATCACGCCGCCGTTCGGGTTCAGCAGACAGGAGTACAGCGCGCGGCCGGGCGTTTGCAGCTTGGCGACGTTATTGGCCAGCGCATATTCGAAGAAGGCGCGCACGCGCTCGCCGGTGAAATCGACGACGCACATGTGCGAGACGTCGAACATGCCGGCGTCGGTACGCACGGCGCGGTGTTCGTCGATTTGCGAGCCGTAGTTGACGGGCATGTCCCAGCCGCCAAAATCGACCATGCGGGCATTGAGCGCACGATGGGTGGCGTTGAGCGGGGTGTGTTTGAGTTCGGTCATGGGGCCTCGGGCATCTCGCGAAACAAAAAAGGCCATGCGGCGCTACGCCTCGCGGCCTTTTAGCTGCGAGCGATGCGTTGCATGGCCCCTCTGTCCTCGATACCTGAGAGATTGCGTTGCCGTGAGAATGTGAATTCGTCACGGTGAAACGCGCGCCCCTTCGGTGGGCAGCCTGCCAGATCCGCTCGATTTATAACGACGCAGACGGCTACTGCCGCTCTCCAGAGTGCGAAAAACCTGTGCGCTGAGCTTGATTCAACGCGGGTTCTTCGACGCGGTCGGTCCTTTTGCCTGAGAGTTTGCGGGTGTGCCCCTTCGGCGGCGCGGCCTGCGGTTTCCTGCGGCCAGCGCGCTCTCCCGACGCGTGCGGCGAATGTACGCGAGGGCCGGGGGCTTGTCAAATCTAGGCCCGCGAGCGGCACGGCGGTTGACGCGGCGTCTTGTCCTCGCCAAAAAAGCGCGGGACGCGATGCCCGCGCTTGCACTGCTTCGGCGCCTGAGCGCGCGATTATTCGCCGATGGCGTGTGCCGCGTTGTCCAGTTCCTGATTCAGCACGCGCTGTTCGTCGCTGGACAGGCCACCGCCGTGTTGCGCGGCCATGTCATGCGCTTCCTGACGGATCACATCGAGACGATGGTGCAGCGCGCCGCCTTGCGGAGGAGGGTAATAGCCCTGATTCACGCGATTGTCGATACGGCGGCTGAGATTCTCGATGCGGCCGTCGACCTGCCGCAGGCGCTGATCCGCGATCTGCTGCGGGTTGGGGCGCGGTGCCGGCGCGGGTTGAGGCGTCACCACACAGGCGGCGAGCGAACTGAGCAGGGCGCACGCGGCGAGCGCGCGGATAGTACGGGGCATGAACTCTCCGGAAGTCATAGTCGTTTTGTCTTGCTACTTGGGTAGCAACGGCTGACTGCCGGAGCGCGCTGACCGGCGGCGCGTTCTTATTTGTAACGTTATGTTCCTTTCGGGTCCGTCAGGATCGTGGCCCGCGCGGGAGGCGGCAAGTGCCATTTTAGGTACACAAGGCGTTTCGACGCGCGGGCAAACAGTTCAGCGAACGCGCTCGAACGGCAGCCGGACGCCTTCTTCCGAACTCCGGGCGGCGAGTTCGATAATTGTCATTACGTCCACAGCGTCCTGAGCGCTGACCGGGAACTTCACGCCGTTCTGGATGGCGTCGGCCACGGCGATATAGAAGCCAACGTAATCTCCATTACGCGTCGGCAGCTCGCGCTCGACTTCCTGATCGCCTTCCAGCACGCGCAGCAACCCGGCCGCATTGCCCGCGCCGAAGCCTTCGTCGCCGGGCCGCAGGCCGGCTTTCAATTGATCTTCCTGCGTGTCGAGCCCGGTTTTCACATAGCTGCCGCGCGTGCCGTGAATCGAGAAGCGCGGCGCGACCAGCGCGGTCAACGCGCTGGCATGCAACACCACTTCGAACTCACCGTAGCCGAGCTGGATATGCACGTAGTCAGGCGCGCTGGCATTGTCGCGATGCGTGCGCACGGTGGCCGACACGCTCTGCGGCGTGCCGAACAGGGCCAACGCCTGGTCGACCAGATGCGGCCCCAGGTCCAGCAGCAGACCGCCGCCTCGCGACGCTTCTTCACGCCAACGCTGTCGCACCTCCGGCCGGAAACGGTCGAAATGCGATTCGTATTGCGTGATCCGTCCCAATTCGCCGCTCGCGAGCAGGTCGCGCACGGTCAGAAAATCACCGTCCCAGCGACGGTTGTGAAACGGCATGAAGAGCTTGCAGCGGGCGAGTGCGATGTTGGCCAGCGTGCGGGCGTCGGCGGCATTCAGCGTGACCGGCTTGTCGACCACCACGTGTTTGCCCGCTTCCAGCGTGCGCCGCGCCAGTTCGAAGTGCGTGTCGTTCGGCGTGGCGATCACGACGCAGTCGATGTCGTCGAGCGCGAGCAGCGCGTCGAGGTCGGCCACCACCTTCGTGTGCGGATAGT
Source organism: Paraburkholderia sp. RL17-380-BIE-A (assembly GCF_046028085.1). Classification (NCBI taxonomy): domain Bacteria; kingdom Pseudomonadati; phylum Pseudomonadota; class Betaproteobacteria; order Burkholderiales; family Burkholderiaceae; genus Paraburkholderia; species Paraburkholderia sp. RL17-380-BIE-A. Next base: position 172,340 of record NZ_JARESQ010000011.1, on the reverse strand, counting down.
CGGCGAGCGCGCGCTCGGGCTGGCTCGTGGCGATGGCCGCAACGCTCGCGCGGCCGCAGTGCGCGATTACCGGCGCGTGAAAGGTCGCGCCGGCGAAACCGTAACCCATCAATCCAATCTTCAGCGATGCGGACATGCGTGTCTTCCTGCAAAAACGGCGCGCCGCTTTGCCACCGTGGCGGCGGCGCGCAACACCGCAATTGTGGCATGTCCTGAAGGTGGATCGTCAGCGTCGTGGTGGTACTGGCGGCCGTCATGGGGCGCGGGCATCGGTTGCGTACATCCGTGTTAACATCGCTCCTCTTGCGCGTTTGCGAAGCGGGCCAGAACACCCTCCGCACCGTGCGGGGCGCCTGTTCCGGCACGGCGCCGCGCAGCATGCCCCCGGGCCTTCGGCCGGCGTTTCGCCACCGCGCCCTCAACCGCCGCTTTAACCGCATCACCCATCCACAGACGATGTCCGCAGGCCTGAACCCCGCTCAAAATGAAGCGGTCCGTTATCTCGACGGTCCGTGTCTCGTGCTCGCCGGCGCAGGCAGCGGCAAGACGCGCGTGATCACGCAGAAAATCGCGCATCTGATCGAGGCCAAGGGCTTCGAGCCGCGCCACATCGCCGCCGTCACGTTCACGAACAAGGCCGCGCTGGAAATGCGCGAGCGCGTGGGCAAGCTGCTCGAAGGCAAGACGCTCACCACGCCCGGCAAGGAAGGCCGCAAAGTGCCCGTCAATCAGTTGACGGTCTGCACCTTCCACTCGCTCGGCGTGCAGATTCTGCGGCAGGAAGCGGAACACGTCGGCCTGAAGCCGCAGTTCTCGATCATGGATTCGGACGACTGCTTCGGCATGATCCAGGAACAGGTCGGCTCGACGGACAAGGGTTTCATCCGCAAGATCCAGTCGATCATCTCGCTGTGGAAGAACGGCATGATCATGCCCGAGCAGGCGATTGCCATTGCCGCGAACGAGGACGAGCATCAGGCCGCGATTGTCTACCGCAATTACGTGGCGACGCTGCATGCCTATCAGGCAGTGGATTTCGACGATCTGATCCGCCTGCCCGCCGAACTGTTCGAGAAGAACGAACAGGTGCGCGACCGCTGGCAGAACAAGCTGCGCTATCTGCTGATCGACGAATATCAGGACACCAACGCCTGTCAGTACGAACTGGTGAAACTGCTGGCCGGCAAGCGCGCGGCGTTCACGGCGGTCGGCGACGACGATCAGGCTATCTACGGCTGGCGCGGCGCGACGCTCGAAAACCTCGGGCAGCTCAGCAAGGATTTTCCGAAGCTGCATCTGATCAAGCTGGAGCAGAACTATCGCTCGACGGTGCGCATTCTGACGGCCGCGAACAACGTGATCGCGAACAATCCAAAGCTGTTCGAAAAGAAGCTGTGGTCCGAACACGGCATGGGCGACACGATCACCGTCACGCCGTGCAACGACGAAGAACACGAGGCCGAGTCCGTGGTGTTTCGCCTGTCGGCGCACAAGTTCGAGCGCCGCGCGAATTTCCGCGACTACGCGATCCTGTATCGCGGCAATTTCCAGGCGCGCATCTTCGAACAGGTGTTGCGGCGTGAGCGGATTCCGTATGTGCTGTCCGGCGGCCAATCGTTCTTCGACAAGGCCGAGATCAAGGACATCTGCGCCTATCTGCGTCTGATCGCCAACGCGAACGACGACCCCGCGTTCATCCGCGCGATCACCACGCCGCGCCGCGGCGTCGGCAATACCACGCTCGAGGCGCTCGGCTCATTCGCGGGACAGGCCAAGGTGTCGCTGTTCGAAGCGGTGTACATGGGCGGCATCGAGGCGCGTCTGTCGCCGCGGCAGATCGAACCGATGCGCGTGTTCTGCGACTTCATGCAGCGCCTCACCGACCGCGCCGAGAAAGACGCCGCCGGCACGCTGCTCGACGAACTGATGGACGCCATCCACTACGAAGCCTATCTGTACGACGCGTTCGACGAACGTCAGGCGCAGTCCAAGTGGCAGAACGTGCTTGAGTTCATGGAGTGGCTGAAGCGCAAAGGCACCAAGGCTGAGCCGACGGGCGCCGCTGCCGACGAAGCCACCGGTTACGACACCGCCGACGGTCTCGGCGACACCGGCAAGAATCTGCTCGGTCTGATCCAGACCGTCGCGCTCATGTCGATGCTCGAAGGCCGCGAGGAAGATCCCGACGCGGTGCGGCTCTCAACGGTGCATGCGTCGAAGGGCCTGGAGTATCCGCACGTGTTTCTGGTCGGTGTCGAAGAAGGCATCATGCCGCATCGCGGCGGTCCCGACGACGAGCCGATCGACGACGCGCGCATCGAAGAAGAGCGCCGGCTGATGTACGTCGCGATCACGCGTGCGCAGCGCAGTTTGCATCTGAACTGGTGCAAGAAGCGCAAGCGCGCGCGAGAAACGGTGGTGTGCGAGCCGTCGCGCTTCATTCCCGAAATGCTGCTCGACGACGCTCCCCCGCCGACGCCCGAAGAAGCGCCGATGTCGCCGAAAGACCGGCTTGCCAGTTTGAAGGCGCTGTTGCAGAAGCCTTGAGCGAGTGTCGCGAATACCGAGGCAAGAGACGCGCGTTCAGCGCGCGTGAGTGAGTGTCGAAATCGGGCACCTGGGTAGCGCGCTTCAGCGATGGCCGATAAAAAAATCCCTGCACCGCGTCACCGCGGGCAGGGATTTTTTACGACCTGGCAGACGCCGTCGTTCGTCTTACTTCACCGCGCTGACCATGTAGTCGACGGCGGCCTTCACGTCCGCGTCCGAGGCATTCGAGCCGCCTTTCGCGGGCATCGCGCCCTTGCCGTGCAGCGCGTAGTTATAGACCGTGTCCATGGGTTCTTTCAGACGTGGCGCCCAGGCGTCCTTGTCGCCGTACTTCGGTGCGTTCAGTACGCCTGCCGCGTGACAGGCCTGACAGACTTGCTGATACAGCGCCTTGCCGGCTTGCGAGGCATCCGCGCTTTGCGTGCCGCCGGCCGCCGGTGCGGCCGCTTGCGGCACGCTGGCCATCGCGGCCATGGCCGCGGCGGCTTGGGCCGCGCCTGCGTCAGAAGCGCCGGCCGGAGCCGCGGCTGCTGCTGCTGCTGCACCGGATGCCGCCGCGGCGCCTGCCGCCGGCTGAGCCGGTTCAGGGAAGCTCGCGCCGGAGTTGTTCGCCATATAGGTGACAGCGCGTGCGATTTCGAAGTCGCTGTAGTCGTCCGGGCTGGTGCCGCCGCGCGGCGGCATTGCGCCTTTGCCGGCGAGCGCCGTGTGCAGCAGCGTGTCGAAGCCCTGCGCGATGCGCGGCGCCCAGTCGGCGGTATTGGTGAATTTCGGCGCGCCCGCCGCACCCGATGCGTGGCAAGCGGAGCAAACGGCTTTGTAGACTTCTTCGCCGGTCTTGTAGACGCGCGGCGCATTGGCGTCGCGAATGTCGACCTGGGCGAATGGCTTGATGCGGGCGGTGACCTCGGCTTCGGAGAGAGAGTCGGTGCCGGCGCCGGTGCGCGTCGAGTTATCGACGTAGACGGCCAGCAGCACGATGATGACGATCGGTACCGCAAAACTGGCAATGATCGCAGCGACGAGCTGCCCGGGGGTTTTGATCGGGGCTCCGTGTGGTGCTTCGCTCATGCTTGTCTCGTCTCCGTGGGTATGTGAGCGGTACAGCGTGACGGCAACTTCTTGTTCTCAAATCAGCCACGGACGATTATAGACGCAAGATTTCGACGGCGGCGAGGGGCGCGGCGAGCTGTTCAGCAGGCGTTTACCCGCATCGCGAGGGTCGGCCGGAAGGCGCCGGGTGCCGCCATTCAGGCCCTCCGGTGGACGGTATGGCTGAAACCGGGTATCCTTTCGGTCTCGCTTTGGCGTCGCATCCATTCCGGTTGCCGCGCTTTCGTGGTGAAGCGCCCGTAGCTCAATGGATAGAGTACTGCCCTCCGAAGGCAGGGGTTGCTGGTTCGATCCCAGCCGGGCGCACCATAAAGAGTCGATCTCGATCAAGGGCTTGCGCTGTGTGCGCCAAGCCCTTTTGTTTTTCCATCGTCTTGCGATGTCCTCTGGGCGCCGCAATCTCGCACATAAGCCGCACATAAGCCGCACATACGCTCACTGCCTGCCGCCACGATCCGTCCGCGTCGACAGAATTATCCCAAGATCTCTGTAGCTTTCTGTTCATCAATTCAGATTCAGACATATAAACGTCTGCCTTCTGAAATTTCCAATTGCCCCAGCCTATCCGTTTAATTAGCATGCGTTGACCATCCAAATCGTATAACGCGTGGATATTCCATAAGCGGTAATTCAACAATCGCTTCCCTAATTAATAAAGGCATTGCGAAGCCATCCGCGCGCCCATTGTTTTATTTTGCAGGTCATGTACAAAATAGCCCGGTTGATTTTAATCGCATCGATCACGATGCTATCCAATCTCGTGCACGCGCAATCGGTTGCGCCTGTCACGGTGGCAAGCCAATTTGCCGGTCCCTATCTGGGCTTCAAGGTGGGTGTGAATAATTCCGATGCTTCCGGCGTCATCAACAAGCCATCGCACACTACGGTTTTTCCGGGTTTCACGGCTGGATATAACTTCGACGTCGAACGGTTCATAGTGGGCGCCGAGGCTTTTGCTGATTTACATCACGGCTCGACAACCTATAAAGACGCCGGAATCGATGCGAAATTCGGCATGCCGTTCAACCAGATTCTGCCTTATGTCCGCATTGGGTTTACTGGCGACGATCCGGACACACGCTTCCATTGGGGTTTGGGCGTCGAATATAGATTTGCCAAGCACGTAAGCGCGGTAGGTGAATGGACAACCGACACCGGCAATTGCGACGGCACCAAAAGAACCAATAACAGTTTCATAATCGGACTGCAGTATCACTTCAATTGACCGGTTCGGCTCGCGGCCGGGCGGGAAATTCATCGAGCATCGCATTTCCGGCGCTCTTGCTGCGAGGCCGCACCAAACCGAGCGAAGTTCCTGATGTGCCGCGCCACCCCGGCTGCCTCTCGCTGCAACAAGGTTGTTGAAAGCGTCCCCTGCCGTTAGAATCCCCCGGTCACTGGGGAGTAGCCTTCCTTCATCCATTGAAGGAGAGCGCGTCAACATACTTGGCCTTTCGGTCATGGCGCGTTCGACCGGGTCGGTTTGGCGAGACCATTGACGTACTGCCTCGTTCTGGTCGGACGGGTGGCGGTGCGTCATTGGTTTGTCATCTACGTCCGACCGCGGAGTTGTCCCGTGATACCTCGTTTTGCCCTGCCAGTCTTCCCGCTTGGCCGTCCGCCGCGCCGCTGCCTCTCCATGCTTGAAGGGAAACGCGCATGACCAGTCTCCTGCTCGAACTCGCCGTCATGCTGGTCGTCATTCTGCTAGCGGCCGAACTCTTCACTAACGCGCTCGAGCACCTGGGCGAACGTCTCAAGATTTCCGAAGGCGTGACAGGTTCGCTGTTCGCCGCCGTCGGCACCGCTCTGCCCGAGACTCTCGTGCCGTTGCTGGCGATCGCCGGCGGCACGACCGATAGTGCGGTCAATCAGGAGATCGGCGTCGGCGCAATTCTCGGCGCGCCGCTAATGCTTTCCACCCTCTCCACTTTTCTGATGACGCTCGCGATCCTCGGCTCGCGCGGCGCTAGCGGCTGGGTCGCGCCGGAGCGCTCGGGCTTCACGCGCGACCTCAACTATTTCCTATGCGCGTTCGTGCTGGCCGCCGCGGCGATGTACGTGCCGCACGAACGGATGCTCGTGCGCGCGCTCTTCAGCGTGGCGCTGGTCGGCGTGTATGTCACCTATGTGGTGATGACCTTCCGCGCGTCGAATGATCTGGTCGATGCCGGTCACGGCACCGAAGCGCCGGGCAAGATGCTGATCTCGCGCCTCGGCGTGCCGACCAACATGGCCACGATCGTGGTGCAGCTGGCGCTGGCCGTCGCGTTGCTGGTGTGGGGCGCGGAGGGCTTCATCCACGGGGTGCGCGGCGTCTCGCAGGCGCTCGGCGTGTCGCCGCTGCTGCTCTCGCTGCTGATCATTCCGATCGCTACCGAACTGCCTGAGAAGGTCAACAGCATTTTGTGGATTCGCCGCGGCAAAGACACGCTGGCGTTCGGCAATATCACCGGTGCAATGGTGTTCCAGGGCACCTTGCTGCCCGCGATCGGCATTCTGCTGACACCATGGACGCCGCGCATCGAAGTGGTGACCGGCATCGTGATCACGCTCGCCGCGGCGGCATGGCTGCGCATCAATGTGCGCGAGCGCGGCGTGCCGGTGTGGGCGTTGCTGGTTTGCGGGGTGCTGTACGTCACCTATCTGGCCATTACGCTGACGCGCTAGCCGCGCGGCTCAATGCGTCAACGAGCGGCAGGTGAAGCAATCGGGAAAGGCCGCGCACCGGCGGCTTTTCTCGCTTCAGGCTCAATGGGCCGGCGCGCCCGCTGCTGCTGATGCCGTTGCGCTGGCGGGCCTGAACACGGTGTTCCAGTCGTCTTTCATGTCGACGACGAGCCAGCCCTTTGCGCCGGCCTCGTCGAGACCCTTGTCGAGCTTGCCACTCTTCGACGTGCGGTCATACTGGTATTCGCGTTCCGCATCCGTGTGATGCACGAGCGCGGCAAGGCGCGGGCCGTCACCTGCCGAAGTCCATTCGAGCATCGGCGCGTCGCCATCCGCGTTACCGAACGCGATCACCGGACGTCGGCCGATCACGCGATCGATGGCAAGCGGTTTGGCCGCGCCGTCGACCAGCGTGTCGACTTGCGCGAGGCGCGTCAGCGAAATTGCGCCGTTGGTCTGGCTGTACCGGTATTTGACGGTGCTGCCGATCACCTGCTCCGGCGGAATGCCATACATGCGCTGAGCCACCTCGCGGACGAACTCGACATCGCCGCCCGTCACCAGATAAGTTTTGAAGCCGTTCGCGCGCAGATAGGCAAGCAATTCGAGCATGGGCTGATACGCGAGATCGGCATAAGGACGGTTGAAGCGCGGGTCGCTCGATGAATCGAACCATTCGTGCACGAGCGCGGCGAACTGCTCGCTCGTCATGCCTGCGTGCGCCGTGGCCAGTAGCCGCATCGAGCCGGCGTCGCCGCTTGCCGCCACATTCTTGAGATTGCCTTTGAGGATCGAGCGGAACGGTTCCTGGCGCTTCCACTCCGGATGCCGTCCGGCCACCGTCTTCACACGTTGTAGCGCGAACACCAGTTGCACGGAGGCCGGCTGCTCGGGCCACAGTGTGCCGTCGTTATCGAACACGGCAATACGGTCGGCGCGCGGGATGAAGTCCTTGGACTCCGGTGTCGTCACGAGCGTGACGAAATCGACGATCGAGCGCTTGGCCCTGGTGTCGTTCCATGATGCCAACGTCGCGGCCGTCGCTGCGCCGGCCTGCGATTCGCCGTTATCCTGGCGCGGCGTGACGGAGCAAGCGGAGAGAAGTACGACGGTGAAGGCAATGCAGTACCGGTGCAGCGAGCGAATCATGAAAGCCTCATCGAAAACGGTGGGTCGAATCTGGAGCGAGCGCCAGTCTAATGGGCTAAGGCGCTTATTGCAGCCCTTGCGAGATTTTTTCGGCGGGACAGCGGAGCCCGCTCCTCCCGTACGAATATCCATTGAATAAATCAGCAAGCCGGACGACTCCCCGCTTCGCCTAGCCCTTCGGCTGCGTTACAAATTTATCTCTGAAATTGCCGGAAACGTTGCTAGTATTGCCAACGATGCCAGCGTGGTGATTCGTCCACTTTCCGCATGCTTCGTTTGATGCGGCGTTTCTCGTTTTCAAGGAGCGCTCATGCAAGCCCTGTATTCCGTCGCACTGCCATTCCCAATTGTTCGAGTGACATAGCATGCTTTATCCGCGTGGATTGGCATCTGCTTGCCGATTTCTCGGCCGCATGAACACGCGCGAAATAATGAATTCGATTTAAATCGGACACGCGAAAGCCACCACGCCTCTGAAACGGTTTCGCGTAGGCAAAGGCAGGCGCTCGGCGATAAGAGCGCCCATAGACGAGGCCCGATAATGGGTTATAGGTGCGTGTTTGGGGAGGATACGGTATGCGCGTTCGTGTCCGTGTTCTCGCCGGTCGGCATGCGGGCCGATTCGAGCGAACGTAAGAAGACGAACCTTGACGGTCTAAGCGATGTCTTGCCGGGGAATCGCCGTACGATCAGGAGCGGCGCTGTCTTTGACATCGACCAGCGTATCCAAACGCTGATAGAGAAGTCGAACAGCTTTGTCAACAGCGTGAGAAAGACAAACTGTTTTTATTCGGACACCGACGCATCGGGCCCATTTCGCGACGGCGGCGGGCGCTACACTGCGAGCTTCCATGGAGATCGGCCGCCGTCTGAGAAAGGCACCCGGTCGCTGACGTTATACAACTGGCATTACTTTTCTTCACTCAACGCACATAACCGCTACGCGCCCCGGCAAGCCGATCAAAAACTCGAATTTCAACGCAAACGGCCTGCTCTCGCTCCACGTGCGAGACGCGAGGCCCGCGAAGACAGTTTCGCCAATGCGTCGCCGGTGCCGGCTGTTGCGAAGTTCTCCCTGTACTTGCGCGCCTACGGGTCGCGGCAAGCCATGCTCGATGAAAACTGGACGCCGCCGTCAATCGCGTGCGAAGGCCGACACAAGGCCGACACAAGGTCGCACCCGCGCGCGTGCGGCTTGGCGACGCAGACGGTGCGGATGCGGTTCGGCTGGAGTGAGAATGCCGAACTTCTATTTGATGAGGACGATCATGAGTCAACCTAACCGTTTCTTCGCGACGAGGCAGCTCGTCACCCGGCTGTGCAAAGGCGCGCTTCTGACCACTGCCGGTGTGAGTCTCTGCCAAACGGCGTGGGCGACTGAAGGCGGTATAGGCCGGCCCATTACCGGCATGCAGGTGACGCCGTACGGCGGTGTCGTGCCGCCCACCAACGACTGGATCGTGTCCGCCGCCACGATCTATTACGAAGGGTCGCTAGGCGCGAGCAAATCGATTCCGATCGCCGGGCAGGTCACGGCCGGCGTCAACGCGACGGCCGAGTACACCATCCTCGCTGCGGTCAAGACGTGGGGTATCACCGTGGGTGGCTGGAACTTCGCGTCCTCGTTCGGCGTGCCGGTCCAGTACACCGACATCTCGTCGTTCCATGGCCGCTTGCCGAACGACCACGGCACGCAATTCGCCGATTTCTTCTTCACGCCGGTCATCGCCGGTTATCACTTAACGAAGACAGACCATGTCGCGCTGAGCGTGCAGATCTATGCGCCGACTGGCGCATACAACCCCAACCGGCTGGCCAATGCCGGGCAGAACACGTGGACCTTCACGCCGACGATCGCCTATACGAAGCTGCTTCCGAAAGAGAACATCGAATTGTCGTTGAACTATGGTCTCGAGTTCTACACACCCAATAACGACACCCACTATCACAACGCGCCGGTCAGCGTGCTCGATCTACTTGCGCTCAAGCGCTTCAGCAATGGCTGGGGCGTCGGCGTGGTGGGCGGCTACATTCAGCAGATCGGCAATGACAGCGGCGGTATCGCAGACCTCGTCGGCGGCAGCCAGGGGCATTCCGTCGGCCTCGGGCCGATGGTCACGTGGTCGGGCAAGATCCAGAAAACCCCCGTGTCGGCGGCCCTGCGGTGGGTCAATGAGTTCAACACGAGCAACCGGCCGAAGGGCAATGCGGTACAACTGTCGGTCAACGCGACTTTTCAGTGACGCGCGCGGTGAGTCGAGCGTCAGACGTGAGTTGCCGGAAGCGTTGCGCCCGTCGCTTGCTTGAATGGCAAGGAAAGACTGTGTGGTCGCCAGGGGCCGCGGTGCGTCTGTCTCCGCCGTAACATCTATCGCCAAGAGCGCGGTTGTGGCGGCCGGCGGCAGCGCGGCAGCAGCACCGCCGAAGATCGGGCAGCCCGCTCAGGCAGACGCAAACTGGGCCGAGCGTCCCGATCAGCGCCCCATCTCGCGCTGGCATATTGCGTACACGCTCGAGCACAAATCAGGATAAACGCGGCCCAACTCGAAACAGCCGTCCAGATACGCTCGGGAGATAATGCCGGCCTGCAATGCCGCATCGATCTGGAAGTTGGCGAGACCCTTGAAAAACACGCCGCCTTCAGTCACCGGGCGCAGGTTCGCCGCACGCAGATCGGCCCGCAGCGTATCGATCGAATAGGTTACCCGGTGTCCATGTGCGGCTTCCGCCGGCGTCACGGCGGCGTGATGGTCGATCAGTCCCATGTTGACCGCGATCTGCCGGGAGCCGGCGCGCGCATTCGGCGCGGCCACGAACAGCCGGCCACCCTCGGATAACCAGCCACCAATCCGCCTCAGCACTTCAACCGGATGATCGAGGTGTTCGAGCGTATGGATGAGGAAAATATTGTCATAGCGTCGCGACGGTTCGAAAGTCTCGAACGTCGAGTGATGGAAGCTGGCGGCGCCTTGGGTCTTATCCGACGCAACGGCGATACAGTCCGCCGATGCTTCGACCACTTCCACTGAATCGAAGCGCTTCGTCAGAAGGCGCGTGAAGTTGCCTTCGAAGCATCCCAGTTCGAGCGCGTTATCGCCGGCGAGGAACGGCTCGAATGTCCGAAGCATGTACTCATGCATCAGGTAGTCGAAGTCGTAAGCGTAGCGATGTTCCGGATGATCTTTTGCTTCCGCGTTGTAGTCTCTGCTCATGTCGTCAATCCTGTCCGCGTTGATAGAACCGCTGCTCCACCGGCACGTAAAACTCATCGAGCGACTCCGGCACCCGGGCGTTGAAGCCGAGCACCTGGCGCATCCATGCATTGCAGCGGTCGAGGTTGCGGTAGCCGAACAGCCGCGCGTAATCGAGCTGTGGCTTGAAGAATGGGCTGGTGAAAGTCAGTGTCAGCGCACGCCGCGGCGCGTCGGTGGTATTGCGTCCGGTGGCATGCCACATGCGCGAATCGAACAGCAGAACCGAGCCGCGCTCGCCGGTCGCACGCGCGGCCTGAGCGTAGAAATGCTCGTCGGTAGGCTGCTGCTGGATGTTTTGCGAGTGCGAGAGAACATGCGTTGCGCCGTTCTCGAGCGTGAAATCGTCGAGCATCACCAACGCGTTCAGCATGAAGCGCCGCGTGTCCGAGCCGAAGCGAATGTCGCGATGCACGTTCTGCACATACGAGCGCGAGTCGCGTTCGTTGATCACGCCGCCGTACGAATTCAGGATGAAGTTGCCTTCAAAGTATCCTTTGAAAACCGGATCCAGCGCCGAGAGTTCCGCGAGCAATTCGACGTAGCACGGGTCATCCATCAACAGATGATGCAAGGTGCCGGCGCTGTTTTCCAGCACGCCGTTGCGTCGTCGGATTGCGTCGCGCAGCGCGAGCGAAGGGCCCAGCGCCTGGACCAGCGAATCGAGCAATTCGCTGCGTATCAGGCGGGGAAGCACGGTCCAGCCTGCCGTTGCAAGTGCGGTGTGGTGGTGAGCGTCAATCGTGTTCATGGGTGGAGCAAGACAACGGCAAAAGGGAAGGGCTCAGCGCCGATCGTCAGCCAGGATGGCCATCGGAATGACGTCGAGATAGCGGCCGCCTTTGAAGGCGGCCTGGCGCAGCAGACCTTCGGCACGAAAGCCCACTTTCTCGTAAAGCGCGATGGCGCGCGCATTGGATGCGAGCACGGTCAACGAAATGCGGTTGAGATTGAGGTCGCCGAACGCGTGGTCGAGCGTCTGACGTGTCGCGGCCTCGCCGATGCCCCGGCCGCGTGCCGTTTCCGCGCCGATCTGAATCGAGAACTCCGCGCTGCGGTTCACCCAGTCGATGCCCAGCAGGTATGTCACGCCCACCACGGCCTGGGTCGAGGCGAGACATACGGCTAGACGCACGTTGCCCGCGCGGGAACCGAGGTAACTATCGAACCATTTGTTGTCGATCTCGGCGCCCACATAGCGGAAGGCGCCACCCAGCAGGCTGACCAATGCCTTGTCGGCGCGCCATGCATTGATCGTCGGCAGATCGCCGCGCTCGATTTCGCGCAGGAATATCGTGTTGTCGCTCATGCGAGCCGGTCCAGTAAGTGTTGCACGATCGGCTCGAGGTCGTCGCGTGTGAGGCGCTGATCGCACGGCACGCAAAGCGTCGAACCCGGGAGATCGCGTTCGAAGTCCGGCGCGCCTTTGGCGTCCGCCACGTCCGGCCAGTAGGTGGGTGTATAGATGCGCTGCGCACGAAGCGCTTCGCGTGCGCCGGTGGGCGCGTCGAACAACGGATAGCAGAGCGGCACCGTCTGTTCGTCGTAACGAAACGTGAAGCGGTTGTAGCGCTGCAGCTTCTCGTGCAGGAAGGCGAAATTTTCGACTCGCCGTGCTCTCACACTGTCGTAGTCGATGCTGGCGAGTAACCGCTCGGTCAATGTCGACATCCGCAACGGCTCTTGTTGCTTCAGACTTTCTTCGGCCAACGCGTAGTCGGCGTAACCTGCTTCCGCATCTTTCGCGAGCCGGGTCAGCAGATGCCCACAGCGCAGCAACGAGCCTTCGTCAAACGCTGCCGGTATGTCGACCGGCTGCTGCGTGACGAGATAGCCGCCGTCCGGCACGCCGAGAAATTTTCGCGGTGAATACAGTGTGGCGAGACAATCGGCGGGCCGCGCGAACAACGCCTGCGCATTGTCGATCAGCACGCGTTCGCGCGGAAACCGGCTGAGCACGTCGTCGACCTGGCGAGCGCACAGTCCGAAGTAGTTGACGTAGACGAGCCACTCGCCGTGCGCGAGGTCGGCAGACTGCACGCGCAAGTCGGCATCGAGCCGATAGCGTTTGACCGGCGTGCCGGTCATGCGCAGCGGTTCGATCATCGCATCGCAGACGTACCAGGGCACCCAGACGGCAGTCGGTTGCCCCGCGCGAAGCAGCGCAAGAAACGCGGCGCGCGACGACTGAAAGCGCAGTGCGTTGCCGTGAAGCGGCGCGTCGACTCGCGCCAGTTCGAGTTCGAAATAGCCGCCGATTGCACGCGATTCGCGAGCCGTCATGCGTTCACCTCGACGCACAGCATATCTCTCACGCTGTTTTTGCTATTGAACATCAGGACGTCGAGAATGGATAAGGCCGGGTGAAACGCGTCGTCGAACTGTGCGTACGGGCTCAGGTTCGGCTCGATGAAGGCAAGCTCCACGCCGCGTGCCGAAAATGCGTTGCTATCGTAAAGCGCTCGACCGCCCGGCAGGTTCACATAGGTAGCCGCCTGCTCTCGCGCGCAGATGTCCAGGACCCGCTCAGTACCTTTGAGTTGCGCATTGCCGTATTTCGTCGACGACGGGACGAACTCGGTATCGATCTCGAGGTATTTGCAGATTTCCATCACAGTGTGCGAGGCGAGCAGCGAAACCGGCGCAAGCGGCTCCGCCAGAATCCGTCCGATCAGCGCGCTCACCTGCGGGTAGTGAGGCGCTTTGGCATAAGCATGCCGAATCGATTCGAGCAGCTTGCGTAGCCAGCGCTCGCGCGGCTCGACCAGCACCTCGTTGATCTTCAGCATAGGGCTCGCGCCGCTGAGCGGCACGGTGAGATAACGCACCTGGTCGCCCTGCAGCATGCGGTTGCGGTTGATCCAGCCGTTCTTGATGAAGTTCACGTCGTCGTAAAAGACGAACTTGTCGACAGCCGCTGCCAGCTGAAAATACCCGATATACGGCAGCAGGTAGGGCTGCATGATCGCGAGCTTCATGGCGTTCAGGTATCCGCGATGATCCCGATGATGCGATCGAGCATGTCGTCGGTCAGCGCCGGGAAAATCGGCAGACACAGTACCTGTTGTGCAGCGGCATGCGCGACCGGCAGATTGTCCTGACGCGCCGAAGGCAGGCCGCGATAAATCGGAAAGTCCGAGATCAGCGGATAGAAATAGCGGCGCGCGTAGATATTCTGGTCGCGAAACTTCTGATACAGCGCATCCCGGCTGATCGGATACTCCGGGCCGACGAGAATCGGAAAGTACGAGTGGTTCGCGACTTTCTGGCCTTCTTTGGGCAGGCAGCGGATACCGTGCACGTCGCGCAGCCGTTCGCGATAGATTGCGTCGATCCGCGCGCGCCGCGCCAGCGCTTCGTCGATATGCTGCAGTTGCAGCAGCCCGAACGCGGCGTTGATTTCGCTCATCTTGCCGTTGATGCCGGACGCAACCACGGTCACCTCATCGACGAATCCAAAGTTCTTCAGATGGTCGATGCGCTGTTTGGTCTTGGCGTCCTGGCAAATGATCGCGCCACCTTCGAAGGTGTTGAAGACCTTCGTCGCGTGGAAGCTCAGCACGGCGAGGTCGCCGTGTTCGAGCACACTGCCGGTTTCGGTCTGCACGCCGAAAGCATGGGCCGCGTCGTAAATCACCTTCAGATTGTAGTTGTCGGCGATCTTCTGGATCGCCTCGACGTCGCACGGCTTGCCGTAGCAATGCACCGGCATGATCGCGGTGGTCTGCGGCGTGATCGCGGCCTCGATCTTGGCGGGATCGAGATTGAGCGTATGCGGATCGACGTCGGCGAATACCGGTTTGATGCCGTTCCAGACCAGCGAGTGGGCGGTTGCCACGAACGAATAGGGCGTCGTGATCACCTCGCCGGTCACGCGCAGCGCCTGCAGCGCGGTGAGCAGCGCCAGCGTGCCGTTGGTGAACAGCGCAAGATGACGCACGCCGAGGTACTTGCACAGCGCCTCTTCGAACTGTTGATGAAACGGGCCGGCATTGGTGAGGATCTTGCTGTCCCAGATCTGTTGAAGATAGGGGATGAATTCTTCAAGCGGCGCAAGGTGCGGCTGGGTAACGTAAATGCGCTCGTCGATCTGCGGCTCGATGGCCCCAAGCGGTAAGGCTGCGTTCACTTGTTGTCCCCTGTCTTGGACGGCGCGGTGGCGTCGTCGGTGGCGGCGGTGGCTTCTTCTGCCGTTACTTCGAACGCGACGGGCGCTTGGTCGTCGCACCAGCGTTGCCACATGATTCGCAATGCGCGCGACAAGCCCGCGGCGACGACTTCAGGCCGGAATGCCGCCGAGGCCATGCAGCGCTCGCGCAAACCGGTGCGCAGTGCGGCGAGCGCCTCGATATCCGACGACAGCGCGACGCCCTTGGCGACGAAGTCCGCCTTATCGGTGGCGAGATACTGTTGCAGGCCGACGTGCGACATCCAGGTGGCGCCGGCGCGGCTCGGCAACGTGTCGCCTGCAATCGTCAAGGTCGGCACGCCCATCCACAGGGAATTCAGCACGGTGGTCGAACCCGTGTACGGGAATGTGTCGAGGCAGATATCGACGTGAAAATGCTGTTGCAGATAGACCGGAATGCTCGAGCGGCGGCGGAACATCAGACGCTCGCGCGAGATGCCTGCTTTGTCGAACCAGTCGAGGAGCAATTGTTCGTCCTCGTCGGTTGCAATCGCGCCCAGCAACATTCGCGACGACGGTTGCGCGTTCAGCAATTCCGCCCAGAGGGCGATCACGTCGGGGCGCAGTTTGTTGAGGCGGTTGAAGCTGCCGAACGTCACGTAGCCGTTGTGCATGGCCGGCAGGATGTTGACCGGCGGCGCGCTTTTTTCCGGCAGGAAGGGCGCGTTCGCGGGCAAATGGACGATCTTCTCGGAGAACATGCGTTCCGGCTCGCCGAACGGCACACCGAACCGGTCCACGAGGTAATAGTCCATCGCGCTCAGGCCGGTCGTGGCCGGGTAGCCGAGCCAGCTGACCTGGATCGGCGCGGGCTTGCGCGCGAACGTGAGAAGACGATTGCGGCCCGTGTGGCCGGACAGGTCGAACAGAATGTCAATTCTGTCGTCGCGGATCCGGTTCGCCAGGTGCGCGTCCGGCATGCCGGTGACCTGGTGCCATTCATGGGCGCACTTGCGCAGCAAATGGGTGTAGTCGTCTTCCAGGATGTGGTTGTTGTACACATGAAGCGAGACGCTGGCGTCGGTCGCGAGACGCTCCATGATCGGCAACAGATACGAGGCGACGGCGTGACGGAACAGGTCACCGGAAACGAGGCCGATCTTCAGCTTGCGATTCGGCGTGCGCTTGTTCACATGACGCGGCCACTGCGAACGCACCGGCGCTTCGTGCTGTTGCGCAAATTTAATGTGTTCGGCGAACAGCGTGTCCTGCTTGACTTCAGGATTGTGGGCGAGCGAAAACAGATAGTTGTCCGCCGCGATCGGGTCTTTCGGGTCTTTCTCCAGCGCGACGTAAAAGCTTTTCTCCGCTTCGCTCACCATGCCCAGATCGAGCTGCAACACGCCCAGTGTGTTGTACATGCCGGACGTGTCCGGCGCCAGTTCGATCGCGCGCCGGGCCGCAGCCAGACCTTCGGCCACTCGTCCCTGGTGAACCAGCGACATGCCGTAGATCCGTTGCGCTTCGGCGTAGGCCGGGTTGATCGCGATGATCGCGCGGCAGACTTCTTCGGCGTCCTTGTGCAAGCCTTTCAGTCGCAGCGTATCCGCGAGGACGGCGCGACTCTCCAGCTCTTCGGGCAGGAGTTCGGCAGCCTTGCGCAGCGGGATGAGCGCGTCGTCGTAGCGGCCCAGACGATGCAACGCAATCCCGAACCAGCGCCACGCGTTGCCGTCGGCGGGGAAGCGCTGGGTGAGCGTGCGAGCCAGTTTGACGGCGTCGGCGATCTGGCCTTTGTTGTAGAGCGACGTGAATCGCGAGGTTTCCTGCTGGCTTACGCGCCGTCCGGCTGCGATCGTGGACTTGCCGGCATCTGCGGTTGCTTCTGCGCCTTCGCTATTTGTTGGAGCGGCCGCGCTGCCGGCTGACTGCGGGTTCTGGGCTGCCACGGGCTGCGTCAGGACGATCTTGCCGGGATTCGCCATCCGCACGATCAGGCCGTCCACCGCCGGGCCCTTCAGTCCTTGCTTCTGCGCCATTTCCAGCGCGAGCCACGCGGCGGCGGTTTCACCGGCGTCGATCAACGCGCTGATATAAGCCGTCCAATACTGACCGTTTTGCGGTTGCTGACCTAGCGCCAGTTCGAAGCGGGGCAATGCGTCTTTGGGGCGGTCCGTTTGAACGAGCAGCACGCCAAGGTCGTAAAGCGCGTCCGAGTGCTGCGGTTTGGCGTCGAGGATCGCCAGATAGAGCGCTTCGGCGTCGTCGAATTCGCCCTTGTGGTGGTGCTCCAGCGCCGTTTGCAAAACGAGTGCGATGTCGTGCTCGAGCTGTTGTTCGGGCGTCAAGGGGTCAGCTGTCGGCTGCTCGTACAGGAGAGTCATGGTCTCAGCGCAGAATGGTCTATGACGGAAATTGTGCGACGGAGAGGGCGTTTCCGATGCTCGGAGATGACGGTAAAAAGGCCGCCTGTTTAGCGTATGGAGAGGGGGGCGGAAAGCCGGAAGACCAGCGGGGAAAAAGAAAAAAGCCCGCACGAGGCGGGCTGAGGGAACGAGCGCGCCTCACTTCGGCGCGTAGTTCTTATTATTCGGTCGGCCGGTCGAACCGGCTCTTACGGAGCGGATGCCGCATTGGGGCATGCCGCTTCGGGTGATTTTTAAAGGCGGGCCATGCGCTGATATTCGCCGGCGGCCTTGGTGCGCCCGATCGCCGCTTCAAACTCGGTATGCAGTTCGTTCTGGGTGACTGCCGCGTCGGCGACCAGGGCCGCGTCGATCGCCTGGATCTGGCGGATCATTTCCAGCGCGGCCGGCTCCTGCTCCGCGGTGAGCGACATCAGCAGCGGTGAGCGTGCTTCGGTCAGGCGGGCGGCTTCCGGCCAGTCGGCGAGCGACGCCGCCTGCTCGATTTCGCGCGTGATCGACAGCACGCGTTCGACCAGTTCCGTCTGATTCATGGTGTGCGCGTTCATTGCTTAGCCCTTGTTCGTGGCCAGCGCGCCCGCGCTGTTGGTGCCGCCGAACAGCGCGGTCAGGTACTGCGAATTGTTGTTCATGGTCGCCATCAACGTATTCAGGGCGGTGAACTGCGCCTGATACTGATTCGTCAACTGTGTCGTGTAGTCGGCGAGCGCGGTTTGTTGCGTGGTGATGCTCTTCAGGTCGGCATTGAGCGCGGTATTACGCGTGTCGATGATGCCGCCGGTCTGCGTGAACGTGGTGATGCTGGAGTTCAACTGCTCGGCAATGCCGTTGGTCGAGTTGAAGAGCGATGCGACCGTGGCCGGACTGCTCGTCAGCGCGGTATTCAGCGCGGTATTGTCGACCACCAGCGTGCCGTCCGCCGGATCGTCCTTCAGCGAGATACCGATCGCCGCCAGCGTGGTGCCGGTGCTACCCGAGCCGACCGAACCGCCGATGATGGTGGCCAGCGTGTTCTTGATCGTCTGCAGCGTGGAGTCGCCGAGCAGCGGACCTTGCGAGGACGAGCCGGAGCTGAACGAGGTGAGCGTGGACATCGTCGTGACGACGGTGTTGTAGAGGCTCACGAAATTATTGATCGCGGTGTTCTGCGAGGTGGTGTCGGCCGCAATGGTCAGCGTCTGCGTGGTGCCGGCGGATGCGGACGTCAGGTTCATCGTGACGCCCGCAATGGCGCTCGTCACCGCATTGGTCGAACTGCTGGCCGCGATCCCGCCCACGGTGAACTCCGCGTCCTGGGCAAAACCGCTCTGCGTCCAGGCGCTCCCCGCGTTGGCCGAGGTGATCGTCGACTGGCCGCCGGTGGTGCTGGCGGTCGAGGTCACGCCGAGGCTCGACAGGCCGTTGTCGGTCGTGATGTTGCTGGTCGTGACGTTGATGACGTTCGCTGCCCCCGTGTTCGCCGCGCGCAGCACGAGGTGGGCGCCGTCCGTGCCGGTCACGATGGTCGCCGTGACGCCGGGGTTGCTGCTGCTCGCGTTGATCGCCGAAGCGATGCCCGAGAGCGTGTTGTTGGTGCTATCGACGTTGATATCCATCGACTTGCCGCCCAGCGAAATGGAGAGCGTGCCGGTGCCCAGTTGTGTCGTGGAGCTGAAGGCCGCCGACGACAAGGCTTGCGAGCTGGCAATCTGCGTCACGGCGACCGAGTAGCTGCCGGCCACGGCGCCGACGCCGGCGGTCGCGGTCAAGCCGGTGCCGCTCGCGGTGGCCGCGAACGTCGACAGCGTGGTGCCGTTGGCGAGATTCGTGATGCCCGACTGCAGTGCGCTCAGCGCCGAGCTTAGTGCGCCGTAGGCGGACAGCGTGGTGTTGTCGGTGGTTTGTCGTGCCGCCAGAGCCGCGGTTTGTCCTGCGGTCTTCGCGTTCACGAGCGCCGTGACGAGCGTCGACACGTCCATCGACGAATTGCCCGTCGAGCCGCTGATGATCGATTGAGCAGCCGACTGCAGCGCGGCGTTGGCGCTTGCTGTAGAAGACGAGGTTGAGATCGAGGACATGCAGAGGCTCCGGGCGTCTGGAAATCTGTATTGGGTGGTGCGCGATGCTACATCACTGCGTGATGGAAATGCACAGCGGGAGGCATGCCTCCCGTCGTTTGAAACCGGCGATGCGCCCCGCTTGCGCGCGACGCATCGCCGTTACTGCGTCAGCTCTTACTGCAGGAGCTTCAGAACTTGCTGCGGGTTCGAGTTAGCTTGCGCCAACACCGAGATACCAGCTTGCTGCAGCACTTGCGCCTTGCTCAGGTTCGCCGTTTCTTGTGCGAAGTTGGCGTCCGTGATTTGCGACTGTGCCGACGACAGGTCGGTCGATTCAGCTTGCTGCGACGTCGAGATTGCCGTGAAGCGGTTTTGCGCGGCGCCCAGTGCAGCTTGCAGCGTGTTCACGGTCTGCAGTGCGTTGTCGATCGAGACCATTGCTTCGTTCGCGCCGGTGACCGTGCTGATGTCGAGGCCCGAAACCGTCGGCGGGTTGTTGATCGCATTGATCTGTGCGATCGATGCGGTCGCGACGCCGGAAGCCGTTGCGCCCATCGCCGTGGCGAGCGTGGCGTTCAGCGTCAGGTTGGTGATTGCCGTGCCCGTACCCGATGCCGTACCGGCCGAGAAGATGTTGGACACTGCGCCCGACGAGATTGCCTGGTTGTTCTGGTCGGTGAAGGTGTAGCCACCCTTGCCGTCCGACAGCACGTTGACCGACGTGATCGTCGCGCCGGTGCTGGTGTACGTGCCGGTCGCGTCCGTGTTGACGGCGATCGTGCCAACCGTTTGACCCGTTTGCACCAGGCCGCCACCGATCTTCGCTGCCGACATCGATTGGCTCAGGTCCAGGCTGATCGTCTGACCGACGTTCGCGCCGACCTGGAACGTCACGCTGCCTGCCGAGCCGTCCAGAATGTTCGTGCCGTTGTAGGTCGTTTGCGAAGCGATACGGTTCACTTCAGCGATCTGCGCCGAGACTTCCTTCTGCAGAGCTGCCTGGTCGCTCGACGACAGCGAACCGGTCGATGCTTGCACGGCCAGCTGGCGGATACGTTGCAGGCTCGAGGTCAGCGACGACAGTGCGCTCGATGCGGTTTGAATCATCGACACGCCGTCGTTCGCATTCGACACGCCCTGGTTCAGGCCGTTGATCTGCGTTTGCATACGCGTCGAGATTGCCAGACCTGCTGCGTCGTCAGCCGCGCTGTTGATGCGCTTGCCCGACGACAGGCGGGTGATGGCTTGCGAAAGGGCGCTTTGCGAGCCATTAAGGTTTTGCTGTGCAACCAGCGAGTTGATGTTGCTATTGATTCCGAGCATGGAAAATCTCCTAAATAAGCCTTGAGCCCAATACGCCACGTTGGCATCGGCGGAAGCACTCGTTCATTGCTGGCCGCCTCAGTGAAGGTTGACGGCGTCCCTAAAAAAAACTTGAGGAACTTTGTGCAATGGCGTGCCAAACGTTTTCCATGCCGGTTTATTGCAATGTCGCTGAAAGCCGCTTGCAGCCTTGCTCTGCGGACCCACTGCAGGTATTGAAAAGTCGGCGTATTCTCTTTTCTCTCTTGTGACAAACCCTGGAAAAATCATGCAAAAGCGCAGAATCGGACGTTCGGAATTACAGGTCGCGCCGCTGATGTTCGGCGGCAATGTTTTCGGCTGGACCGCCGATGAAGCCACCTCGTTTTCGATTCTTGATGCATTTGTCGATGCCGGTCTCGACTTTATCGATACCGCCGATGTCTATTCCGCATGGGTGCCTGGCAATCAGGGCGGGGAGTCGGAAACCATCATCGGCAAGTGGTTCCGTCAGAGCGGCAAGCGCGACAAAATAGTGCTCGCCACCAAGGTCTCGAAGCATCCGCAGCGCAAGGGGTTGTCGGCGGCCAACATCCAGGCGGCGGTCGAGGATTCGCTGCGGCGCTTGCAAACCGATTACATCGATGTCTACTTTTCTCACGACGACGACTCCGAAACGCCGCTCGCCGAAACACTGGGCGCGTATCAGAAGCTGATCGAGGCGGGGAAGGTGAGGGTGATCGGCGCGTCGAACTACACTGGCGCGCGTATCGAGGAGGCGCTCGCGGTGTCCCGCCAGCACGGGTTGCCCGAATATCAGCTGCTGCAGCCGGAATACAACCTGTATGACCGCGCGGACTATGAGCGCGACATCGAACCGGTGGCGCTCGCCAATCAGCTTGGCGTGGTGGTGTACTACAGTCTTGCAAGCGGATTTCTGTCGGGCAAATACCGGTCGCGGGCGGATCTGGCCAACAAGGCGCGCGGCAGCCGGGTCGAAAAATACTTGAACGAGCGCGGTTTGCGCATTCTCGCCGCGCTGGACCGGATCGCGGAGGCGCACGGCAGCACGCCGGCCACTGTCGCGTTGGCATGGCTGATCGCGCGGCCCAGTGTTACGGCCCCTATTGCCAGCGCAACATCGGTCGACCAGCTCAAAAGTCTCGCGGCAGCCGTCCACCTGATGCTGACAGGCGCAGATATCCGCGAACTGGACGAAGCGAGCGCCTGAGGCGCAAGTGACCTGGCGCAATCGCTAAACCCCTGGTAGGATGGAGAGTTTCCTGATATCATCGGGAGTGAATTGAGATCTTTGCCTGTTTCGTCAATGCTTTTCTGTTGATGAAAGGTTGGCGAAACGGCAGCAGACGCGGCTTTTGCATGTTGTCT
Organism: Paraburkholderia sp. RL17-380-BIE-A; assembly: GCF_046028085.1. NCBI lineage: Bacteria > Pseudomonadati > Pseudomonadota > Betaproteobacteria > Burkholderiales > Burkholderiaceae > Paraburkholderia > Paraburkholderia sp. RL17-380-BIE-A. Next base: position 150,322 of record NZ_JARESQ010000011.1, on the reverse strand, counting down.
GTCCGCGTTCCGCGGTGAACTCCCCACCTCTCTTTTCCGGCCTCCGTGGCCGCTTTGCCTCTCGTTTCAATCGTGGTTTGGCCGGGTTCTGCCCGCGTTTGCCTGTTACTGGCCATGAATTGGAACGACCGGAGGGCCGGCGCGTGAGCGGTATGCCGCCACGCAATTTACCCCTATCAAGTGATTGAGTTAGGAATTACATGACGACGATTCTTCTGAAAGAAAACGAGCCGTTCGAAGTGGCGATTCGCCGCTTTCGTCGCGCAATCGAAAAGAATGGCCTGATCGCTGAACTGCGTGAGCGCCAATCGTACGAAAAGCCGACCACGGCACGTAAGCGCAAGAAGGCTGCTGCTGTGAAGCGCCTGCACAAGCGCCTGCGCAGCCAGATGCTGCCGAAAAAGCTGCACTAAGCACGCTTTTTCCGCACGGCCGAACGGCGGTGTGAGCTTCGAAAGAAGCCACATCGCCGTTTTGCTTTTTGGGGCCTTTTTCTAGCATTTTTGTGGTCTCTTCTTGGGCCTTTGATGCCCGTTCGTTGCTGGGGCACTCAGTCACGGGCGGGGCAACGCCGTTACGGGGCACGGTCGTGAATGGCGGACGGTGTGCGCCAGGCGCGCAAACGCAGAAGCGCAGAAGCGCCTGCCCTGCCTTACCCCGCTTTGCGATTCCGTCCTTTCTTGCCGAGTGCCGCGCATCGCGCCCGGCACATGCAACTCGCCTCGTGGTCGTTGACCATGCCGACCGCCTGCATGAACGCGTAACAGATCGTCGAGCCGACGAACTTGCAGCCATAGCGCTTCAGCCCCTTGCTCAGCGCGTCGGAAATGTCGGTCGACGCGGGAGCCTGCTTGTACGAAGCCCAATCGTTCTGGATCGGCGTCTGATCGACGAAGGACCAAACGAAATTGGCGAGCGAGCCGTGCTCGGCCTGTATCTGTTGGACCGCCCGAGCGTTGTTAATGGCAGCTTCGATCTTGCCGCGATGACGCACGATGCTTTCGTCTTTCACCAGGGCATCGACGTGCTTCGGCGTAAAGCGCGCAACCTTGTCGATGTCGAAGTCGGCAAAAGCGCGGCGGTAGCCGGCCCGCTTGTTGAGAATCGTCGACCACGACAACCCTGCCTGAGCGCCCTCCAGCACCAGCATCTCGAACAGATGCTGGTCATCGCGCGAGGGCACGCCCCATTCGGTGTCGTGATAGTGTGCGAGCGCCTCGCTCGATACCCAGTTGCATCGCTGTGTCACTGTCGCGCTCCTGTATTGTGATGTCGCTCGCCAGCATAGCCGAAGCCGTGCGCACTGCAAGTTGGCCGTTCGGCCGATTGCGGGATTGAAACTGACCTGCCACGCTACGCGTTATTCACCCACTGAACTCACTCGACTCCATGAGCAAAGACTTCTTTCTGATCGGCATCGACGGCGGCGGCAGCGGCACGCGCGTCGTGCTCGGCGACGCACAAGGCCGCGAGCTGGCGCAGGCGGCAAGCGGGCCGTCTGGCTTGGGGCTCGGCGTCGAACGTGCTTGGCAGGCCATTGCGGCCGGCTGCGGCGAAGCATTTGCAAGCGTCGGCATGGCGCTGGACTGGTCGCGCTGCGTGCTCGGCTGCGGACTGGCGGGCGTCAATAATCGCGACTGGCTGAGCGCGTTTCGCGCTCAGGCTCCCGCGGTCGCCGGACTCGCCGTGGAAAGCGACGCCTATACCACCCTGCTGGGCGCGCACGCCGGCGCGCCTGGTGTGATCGTTGCGCTTGGCACCGGCAGCGTGGCGGCCGTGCTGGATAGCAATGGCGAATGCCGTTCGGTCAGCGGCTACGGCTTTCCCTCGGGCGACGAAGCAAGCGGCGCATGGCTCGGGCTGCGGGGCATCGTGCATGCACAACATGCGCTCGACGGTCGCGGCCCCAACGACGATTTCGCGCAGGCGCTGATCAGCCATACCGGCGCGCATGACCGCGACAGTCTCGTCGTGTGGCTTTGCGAAGCCAATCAGACAGCTTATGCGAGGCTCGCGCGGATCGTCGTCGCCAATCGCACGCATCCGTTCGCGGCGCGGTTGCTCGGCGAGGCCGGCGCGGAAGTGGGCAAGATGATCGCCGCGCTGGATCCCTCGGCGAGCCTGCCGGTCGCGTTGTGCGGCGGCCTCGGCGCGCCGTTGCGTGAGTACGTGCCGCAGATCTATCAGGCGCGTTTGCGCGAGCCGCTGGCCGATTCGGCGCACGGCGGATTGCAACTGGCGCAGCGCGAAGCGGGCCGCGTCGGCGGCTAAAAACGGCAGCTAGAAACAGCGGCACGCGGCGCGCTCGCGGGCGAGACCCGTCGGGCATGGCTGGCGCGTTTCCGGTGAGCGCGGCTGGCAACGGTAAAATACGCACTTCGACGCTGCCCGACTGCTCACACCATGTACAAAGTTATCGCCACGGATCTCGACGGCACGCTGCTCAACGCCGATCACCAGGTGGACCCGTTCACGGTCGCCACCGTGCGTAAGCTCGAGAGCGACGGCCTGCGGTTCGTGATTGCAACGGGCCGCCATTATTGCGACGTCGCCGGCATCCGCGACGTGCTCGGCATCAATCCGTATCTGATCACGTCGAATGGCGCGCGCGTCCACTCGCCGGACAACACGGTGATCCATGCCGACGACCTGCCTTCCGCTATCGTGCAACGGTTGGTGCAGCCGGAAATCGCCGGCGCTCATGGCCGCGTGATCGTCAATCTGTTCGCCGATCAGGCCTGGCTGATCGACCGCGACGCACCGCATCTGCTGAAGTTTCATCAGGACTCGGGCTTCACCTATGAGGTGACCGATCTGCCGAAGCACGACGGCGCCGACATCGCGAAGGCCCTCTACATTGGCGAGCCCGCCGATCTTGCACAGGTCGCGGCGAACCTCGCTCGTGAATTCGGCGACGCCCTTTACGTGACCTACTCGCTGCCGGACTGCCTGGAAGTGATGACGGCGAACGTGTCGAAGGGACGCGCGTTGCAGATCGTGCTCGAACGCGTGGGCGTGGATGCCTCGCACTGCGTGGCGTTTGGCGACAACATGAACGATATCGATCTGCTGGAAACGGCCGGCCATCCGTTCATGATGAACAACGCCAATCCCGATCTCATGACGCGCCTGCCGAACGTGCCGCGCATCGGCAACAACTTCGAAGCCGGCGTCGCGCATCATCTGCGCAAGCTCTTCTCGCTCGACGACGAATTGACGTCCTGATCCGAAATGGAAACGGCCCGCATCCGGTTTGATGGATGCGGGCCGTTTCTTCGCGCGAGCCTTTGTGCGCTTGCGGCCGCGATTAACGGCGCTGCGGGCAACGCAGAGGCGCTGCGTGTTTCCCGTTGATCAGCGCCGGCCAACTGCTTTGTTAGCTGCCGCCCGCGGACTCAAGGCGATCAGCCGTGCCATCCGCCGCGACGGTCACCATGGTCGCCCCGGTCGTCGTGGCCCCAGCCACGACCATTGTGATTCCAGTTGCGATCATATCGATGGTCGCCCCGATAGTAGTCGCCGCGGTCGTAACGGTGGTCCCAGCCGCCGTTGCCGTAATACACCGGCTGCGGTGCGGCATAGACGGGAGCCGGGCTGGCATAAACCGGTGCGCCGAGCGACAGGCCGATGTTCAGATCCGTATGCGCTTGCGCGACACCGCATGCGCCCGCTGCGAGTCCTGCGGCAACCAGCAAGTGAGTGACGATGCGTTTCATGTTTGTTCTCCTGTGAGGCGACGTATGTTTGTCGCACAGGACCAATCTACGCATTCCGGCCGGTAGGAACTGCGACGAGATGTTACGGACTGCAAGCATCGTCGCGGGGATTGAAACGTGCGCACGGCGGGATTCGGGTGCGGGACGTGTCACGCGTTGCCTGGTCAAAGCCCCGCCATATAAGGGCGTGCGCTCCATTGAGCCGATTCAGCGGACGGTCAGCGCCACGTTCGGCCCAAATCAAGCGGCCGCAGTGGTAATTGCGGCTTACATCTGTATTACCCGATTAATCTGCCGCACTAGCGGAAGGCGCCGATGCAGCCGCCGACGACGCCCCCGGCAGCGACGCGCAAGGGCAGTCGGTCGCGCGTCCGTCCAATCCTTGCCGATCATGTTTGAAACTCGCCCGCGCGCTGCCGTTTTGCCAGCTGAGGCGAACAATGTAAATGCTGTCGAAGTCGTCGCTCTTCCAGTTCGGGACATCAGCGGCGTTACCGCCGTGCGCGCTTAGCATCTGGCGCAATAGCTTCACGATCAGTTTGTGTTCCCACGCTACGACGATCAGCTTGTTTCGATTGGCCGGATTGACCAGTGCGGTGCCAAGCTGGTCGATCTGCGCGAAACCATATGGCGTTTGCACAGGCATCTGGAACTGGATGGCGGTTGGCTCGATCGTCGCCAGTGGCCGGATGTAGTAGTAGGGCTTGCCGCTGTCGTCTTTTTGCTGGCCGGGATCGGGGGCGTAGATTGCGTCCGGCTTGCCGAACTTGGCAGCGATCACCGCCGGCAGCGCCAGCGCCCGGTTGAGTCCCTGGCAGTTGAGCTGGCCGTAGCCTTGAGCCGGTTTCTCACCGTGCCGTACGAACACAAGCGTTTCAACGTCGCTGTCGGCCGCATGCGCGACGGGTAGCGCCGACAGACCCGCGCACAGGCCGCCGACGGAGAGTGCGACGCCATGCAGAAATCCGCGGAAACGCTTCATAGGTAACACCTGTGCGAGCTTGGAAGGTCGCACGATTCTAGCAGCGGCGCTCGCGTGCGCCATTGGCGCGCTGTCACGGTGCCTGCGATAGCCAAACAGAACGGGCGCCGCAGCGCCCGCTTTGAATGCCTGAATTACCGCGCGTTGTCAGTCGAGCGCGAGCTTTTGAGAATTACCGCCGCGGCTCTCGGCGAGGGCCGGATACAACACGCCGGCGACCACCGCGCCGAGAACCGGCGCAAGCCAGAACAGCCACAACTGATCCACCGCCGCACCGCCGACGAACAGCGCCGGGCCGGTGGAGCGCGCCGGGTTGACCGACGTATTGGTCACCGGGATCGAGATCAGGTGAATCAGCGTGAGGCACAGACCGATGGCGATCGGCGCGAAGCCGGCAGGCGCACGCTTGTCGGTCGCGCCTAGAATGACGAAGAGGAAGAAGCCGGTCATCACCACTTCGCAAATGAATGCCGCGGCGAGCGAGTAATGACCCGGCGAGCGCTCGCCGTAACCATTGCTGGCAAAACCGCTGGCAACGAGGTCGAAGCCAGGCTTGCCCGATGCAATCAACGACAGCACCAGCGCACCCAACACCGCGCCGATCACCTGCGCGACGATGTACGGCAGCAGATCGCGAGCCGGAAAGCGGCCGGCGACGGTCAGGCCGACGCTCACCGCGGGATTCAGGTGACAGCCGGAAATGTGGCCGATTGCGTAAGCCATTGTCAGTACGGTCAGGCCGAAGGCGAGCGACACGCCCACGAACCCGATGCCCAGACCGTGAACCGGGCCGGCGAAATTGGCGGCGAGGACAGCGCTGCCACAGCCCCCCAGCACGAGCCAGAAGGTGCCGAACAATTCGGCAGCGAGGCGTTTTGACAACTGCATGATTGGTAATCCTAAAAAAATGACGTTTCCGCTAGCACGCACGGCTAAGTCCGGATGCCATGCCTTGAGCGCGCAATTCTAGGGAAAGGTTGCCAATTCGGGTGTCAAGAATTGTCAATGTGGCATCGTGCTTACCTATTATTGCGAGATAAAGAGGGGGTTTAACAATTCATTCGTGTTAATAATTATCAGAGGATATCTCGCTAAATCGGTATTCTTGTCCATTGCGAATTTTTATAATTGCAGTTAGTCTGCGAGCCAATGAGTTCTAAAAAGGGGAGAACCGGAATGTCTCAATATGCAGACCTCAAGGCGCAGATCGCCAAATTGCAGGCACAGGCAGAAGAAGCGCGGCGTACCGAAATCGACAACGTGGTCGCCGACATCCGCCAAAAGATCGCTGAATACGGTCTCACGGCTCAAGATTTAGGCTTTGCCGTCGCTGCCAAGCGCGGCCGCCCGCCCAAGAAGGCGCCGCTGCCGGCGAAATACCAGGACCCAAAATCGGGAAATACGTGGAGCGGGCGTGGCAAACCGCCCAAGTGGATCGTCGGCAAGAATCGCGAGCGCTTTCTGATTGGCGCGGCTTGAGTCGATTGCCGCTAGAGACGAAAGCCAACTGAAGGTTATTGGCACTCCGGCTTTATTGGTTGAGCGCTAATCCGCGATGGAAGCGCATCCATACCCGTATTAAAAAAGCCGCCCTTGAGGGGCGGCTTTTTTGGACAAGAAGCGGGATAAGTGGGATTTGCCGTTCGCGCAAACGATTCACACGACGAAATGACCCGCTATTCATCTGCAAATCGGAATCGGCACATGAGGCGGATTCGAACACTCGAGCGGCCGAGCGCATAAATTGCCACGGCCGCTCGAATGCCGCGTTAGCCCACCGCGACTTGACGCAGCACCGGGCGGCGCGTGGCTTCGATCAGCGCCGAATAGCCATCCACATAATTCTGCGCCATGGTCTTCGAGCTGAAGCGGCGTTCGAACTGGGCGCGGATTTCGGTGCGCGACAGTTCGTCCAGGCGTTGCAGCGCCGCGACCGCTCCTTGTACGTCCTCAACGATATAACCCGTCACGCCGTGGTCGATCACTTCCGGCACGGAGCCGCGGTTGAAGGCGATCACCGGCGTGCCGCACGCCATCGATTCGATCATCACGAGGCCAAACGGCTCCGACCAGTCGATCGGGAACAGCAGCGCCTTCGCGCCGGAGAGAAACTCGGGCTTCTGCGCCTCATTGATCTCGCCGACGAATTCCACGTGCGCTTGCGACAGCAGCGGCTCGATCTCCCGTTTGAAATATTCCTGGTCGGCCTTGTCCACCTTGGCGGCGATCTTCAGCGGCAAACCGCTTTGTGCAGCGATCTTGATGGCTGTATCGACGCGCTTCTCAGGGCAAATACGGCCGAGGAACGCCAGGTATTCCGGCTTCTTGTGCGTTTGCGGCGTCAACAGCTGTTCCGGCAAGCCGTGATAAATCGTGTTGAGCCAGTTCGCTTGCGGCAGCGGCGCACGCTGCGAATCGGAAATGGACACCACCGGCACGTCCGAGAACGCGTCGAATACCGGTTGCAGTTCCGGCAAGTCGAGGCGGCCGTGCAGCGTCGTCACGAACGGCGTGTCCATCGTGGTAAAAAGCGGGAACGGCATGTAGTCGAGGTGGAAATGCAGCACGTCGAACTCGTGCGCGACCTTTCGCACCTTCTCCATCATGAGGATGTGCGGAGCCAGCGCGTCGCGGATCGTCGGATCGAGGCGCAGCGCACGAGGCCAGCAGGCGTCGAGGTTCGCGGAGGTGACCGAGTCGCCGCTCGCAAACAGCGTGACGTCGTGGCCGAGGCCGACCAGTGCTTCGGTCAGATACGATACGACGCGTTCGGTACCACCGTAGAATTTCGGCGGGACGGCCTCATACAACGGCGCAATTTGTGCGATTCGCATGCGTTTTCTCCTAATCAGATCGGCATCGCACAGCGGCGCTCGAGTAGAGCGAGGAGTGAATGCCTGACGGACGGTTGGGCGCGGTAAGCCGCCGCCCGGGGGTGTTCCGAACCTGCATCGGGTAATCCCTTAGCTTCATTATCGGGATCGACCGCGCGAATTCGAGTTATTTTTCAAACGCTTAACGTTGTTACAGCGCGAAACATGCGTCGTTACAGGTCGTCTGGAAGGCAGTCCCGATAATTGAGAGCGAAACCCGGCCGTTTTATTCGAACGCAGCGCTTTCTATGAGCAATCCGCGGGCCCGCCCGTCCGAGCGCGGCGCCTACACTGGGCGGATTACGCGGAAGTGAAAACGTCTTATAATTCGGCCTTACCGCAGCAACGGTGCGGAGCGTGAGTTAACCAGGCTCACCCTTCGGCCTCATTCCGCATCACCTCAGGCAGTCATTCAACGCGCATAGCCGTCCAGACTGCGCGTCAATAAGTCCTCCTCAGCCCCTTCCTTACACGACTTTGTAGGAACAATTCCTACATGAATGACGGATTTATCCGTCAACAAGGCTGGGTGTCTATCCGATTTTCGTCCGCTCCCCCTTTCGACACAATGCTCGCAAGACCAGAAACGAGCCGATTCGTGCGGTTTAAGCGCGCGCGTCCGAGCAAACGTTTTCGTAACGGCCTGACCAGCCAGATACACCCCGGGGGAATCATGAGCGCGACAAGCGAAATGCTCAATGAGATCAGAGAAGTCAACCTGTCTTATCTCCTGCTCGCACAGCGACTGCTGCGCGAAGACAAGCCGATGGGCATGTTTCGCATGGGGATTTCGGACCAGTTAGCCGATGTGCTCGCCAATCTGTCGTTGGCGCAGACCGTCAAGCTGGCGGCGTCCAATCAGGTGTTGTGCCGTTTCCGTTTCGACGACCATGCCGTGCTGTCCGCTCTGGCGGACAAAGGCAAATCCAGCGCCGTGGCACAGGCGCATTCCGCGATCCTGATGGCAAGCCAGCCGGTCGAGCAGCTCGGCTGATGGCACGTTGTATTCAAAGCCGAATAATCAGGACCGGGGAAACGCCAACGGATGGCCTATAAAAGTGTTGTGCTCGAAGTCAGGGAGATCACCCTGGCCATTGAACTGATCGAGCTTGGCGCGCGTTTGCAATTGCTGGAAGCCGAAACCAGTCTGTCGCGCGACCGCCTGATCAAGCTGTACAAGGAATTGAAAGGGGTCTCGCCGCCCAAAGGCATGCTGCCGTTTTCGACCGACTGGTTCATGACCTGGCAGCCGAACTTTCACTCATCGCTGTTCTACAACATCTACCGTTTCATGGCCGGACACGGCGGTTGCCTGACGATCCAGTCGATCGTGAAGAGCTACCGGCTCTACCTGGAGCACGTCCGGTTGCACGACGACGAGCCCGTGCTCAGTCTCACGCGCGCGTGGACGCTGGTGCGCTTTTTCGACTCCGGGATGCTGCAAATGACCGCCTGCTGCCGCTGCGGGGGACGTTTTGTCGCACACGCGCACGATCCGCAGCACGCGTTCGTCTGCGGACTGTGCCAGCCGCCCTCGCGCGCCGGTAAGACAAAGAAATCTGCCGACGCCCGGGCCCGCGAAAGCCTCGCCGCCCTCGAAGCTTGACCCGCAAGGCGGCCGCGCAAGTGCGGTCCGCCGTCCGCGTCCCATCGGGCGGGCCTTCCAGCCCGCTCGCCCAAGGCCCGATTGAACCGGGCCGCTGACCTCGACCTCTGGTTTACACCGGATCGCCGAGCCACATTTCCACCAAAGTTTTCTGTTCCTTTGCCGTAAACCTGAATAACGACGGTCACCGTCGCTTCTTTGTGAGGGCTCGGCAGTGCTGATTTTCGTGGGAACACTCGTGACGCTTTTGTCCGTTTTCGGCGGTTACGCGCTGGAAGGCGGCCATCTCGGCGCGCTGCTGCAGCCCGTTGAAGTGCTGATGATCGTGGGCGCTGGCGTCGGCGCGTTCATTCTCGGTAACGGAATGAAGACGATTAAGGCGACGCTGCGCGTCATTCCGACCCTGTTCAAGGGCGCGAAGTACAACAAGGACGTCTATATGGAGCTGATGGCGCTCCTCTACGTCCTGCTGGCCAAGGCGCGCAAGGAAGGCACGCTGACGCTGGAAGCGGACATCGACGATCCGTCGAAGAGTCCGATCTTCACCCAATACCCGAAGATTCTTGCCGACCATCACATCATCGAATTCCTCACCGACTACCTGCGTCTGATGGTGGGTGGCAACATGAACGCGTTCGAGATCGAAAGCCTGATGGACGAGGAGATCGAGACGCACCACCAGGAAGGCGAGGCGCCCGCGCATGCGCTGAACAAGGTCGGCGACGCCATGCCGGCGTTCGGTATCGTGGCCGCGGTGATGGGCGTGGTGCACACCATGGCCTCCGCCGACAAGCCGCCCGCGGTGCTCGGCGAGATGATCGCCCAGGCGCTGGTCGGCACCTTTCTCGGCATTCTGCTTTCTTACGGGTTGATCGGGCCGCTCGCGAGCGTCGCCGAACAGCGCGTGACCGAGTCGACCAAGATGTTCCAGTGCATCAAGGTGACGATTCTGGCCAGCCTGAACGGTTACGCGCCGGCGATCGCCGTCGAGTTCGGCCGCAAGGTGCTCTTCTCGACCGAACGCCCGTCGTTCGCCGAGCTGGAAGAGCACGTGCGTCGCGTCAAGGCCAAGTAAAGGCCACCGGAAACCGAACCCATGAGCAAGGACAAAGACCGCGCCATTGTCGTCAAGCGCGCCGCGCCGAAGAAAGCCGGCCACCATGGCGGCGCCTGGAAGCTCGCGTATGCGGACTTCATGACCGCGATGATGGCGTTCTTCCTGCTGATGTGGCTGCTGAGTTCGGCGTCCACCGTGCAGTTGAAGGGCATTGCCGATTACTTCAATCAGCCGCTGAAGATCACGCTGTGGGGCGGTGACCGCAGCGCGGAGGATTCGAGCATTCTGAAGGGCGGCGGCCGCGACATTTCGACCGACGCGCAGGGCGTGACGCGCTCCAGCGACGGAGCGAACAACCGTTCCGAACACACCGCAGTGCACGGCAGCGAAGAGTCGATGAAGCAGTTGCAGGGCGAGTTGGAGCGTCGCGAGCAGGTTCGCCTGCACGATCTGCAGGTCAAGCTGATGGCCGCGATCGAAGCGAATCCGGTGCTGCGCCAGTTCAAGCAGCAGATCCGCATCGATTCGACGCTGACCGGCTTGCGCATCGAAATCGTCGACTCGCAGAAGCGGCCCATGTTCGCGACCGCGAAAGACCAGGTCGAGCCGTATATGCGCGACATCCTGCGCGAAATCGGCCACACGCTGAACGACGTGCCGAACCGCATCATCGTGCAGGGACACACCGACGCCGCGCAATACGCGGGCGGCGAGAAGGGCTACAGCAACTGGGAATTGTCCGCGGACCGCGCCAATGCGTCGCGCCGCGAACTGATCGCCGGCGGCATGGATGAAGCGAAGGTGATGCGCGTGCTCGGCCTCGCGTCGACGCAAAACCTGAACAAGGCGGACCCGATGGATCCGGAGAATCGCCGCATCAGCATCATCGTGTTGAACAGGAAGTCGGAGGACGCGCTGAATCACGACGATTCCACCACGACGACCTTGTCGGACGACGCAGCCGGCTCCAAGCCGCTGCTGCAAAAGCTTGCGCAACCGGTAACGGTTGCCCCGAAGTTGCCGGCGGTAGCGCCGGCGGCCCAGTAACAGACAGCGATCGTTCCGCTGGCTCACGCGCCCTGCCGGCGCGGAGCGCGGGGCGATCCATAGCGTAGGTGCAGCGAGGTTTTCATGATCAGGCACATCCTGGCAATCGACGATTCGGCATCGATGCGGCAGATTCTCGCCGCCACGTTGACGACGGCCGGCTATGAGGTGACGCTCGCCGCGGACGGCAACGAAGGGCTCGAAAACGCGCTCGCCATGTCGTTCGATCTCGTGCTGACCGATCAGCACATGCCGGGCAAGACCGGTCTCGATCTGATCGCCGCGCTACGCAACAACCCGGCTTACCAGGCCACGCCCATCCTCGTCCTCACGACGGAATCGGGCGAGCCGTTCAAGGAAGCGGCGCGGGCTGCGGGCGCGACCGGCTGGATCGAAAAGCCGCTCGACCCGGACATGCTGACCGAACTGGTGGCGGCGTTAGCCGAGCCAGATCACGCATAAGCACCACTCATAGACCCAGTTATAGAAGCTCTCGACGCGGCGGCACGGTAGCCCACGCCTAGACAGGAACTCTCGCGGTGACCCAGGCATGACACTCGACATCACTCAGTTCTATCAGACGTTTTTCGACGAAGCGGACGAACTGCTCGCGCAGATGGAGCAGTTGCTGCTCAATCTGGATATCGCGCATCCGGACCCCGAAGACCTCGCGGCCATTTTCCGCGCGGCGCATTCGATCAAGGGCGGCGCGGCGACGTTCGGCTTTACCGCGCTGACGGAAACGACCCACATTCTCGAATCGCTGCTCGATCGCGCGCGCAATAACGAACTCGTGCTGCGCAAGGACATGATCGACACGTTCCTCGAAACCAAGGACGTGCTGTCGGGCCAGTTGGCCGATTACCGCGCGAGCGCCGAGCCGGATGCGGCGACCGCTCGTGCGATCTGCGCGAAGCTCGAACGGCTGCACAAGGAAAGCGCCGAAGGCGGCGCGCCCGCCGCAGCCGCAGCCGTGGCACCAGTTGCAGTAGAGGCAAATCAGGGAGGGTCCGCGCCGGAGCACGTCGTCGAACAGGCGGTGCAGGCAGCGGGTGGATGGACTGACGGCGAACCGGCACAGACCGGGCAAGCCGCGGGTGCCGGCGGTGCAAATGACAGCGCCGGTCCCCATCTGAAAATTACGCTACGGGGCGTTGGTGAGAAGGACCAGGAACTGCTGGCCGAAGAGCTCGGCAACCTGGGCAACATTGTCGGGCAGGTCAAGAGCGGCGGCGATTTGACGCTGTGGCTCGCGACCGATGTGACCTCCGACGACATCATCGCCGTGTGCTGTTTCGTGATCGACGAAAGTCAGATCGTGATCGGCCGCGGCACCGCACCGGCGGATGAGACGCAGCAAGGCGAACCTGGAACGCCCGACGCTGCCGATTCGTCCCCGGCGCAAGCAGTACCGGCCCATCAGGCGGAACACGCAGCATCGCCGGCACCGGCTGCCGGCACCGCTGCACCCGCTTCGGCGGCCACGCACGGCCTGTTCGACGCACCGGCCGCGCCGGCGTCTGGCGCGGCTCAACCCGCGGCGGCTGGCGCAGCGGCGCCGGCTCAGGCAGCAGCAACTCAAGCCGCAACGACACAAGCAGCAAGCGCGGCCGCGCCCGCCGAGCACGACCGCAAGGCGGCACGTCCGGCTGCGGCGGCAGGCGGCGCGGAAGGCAGCTCGATTCGCGTCGGCGTGGAAAAGGTCGATCAGCTGATCAACCTGGTCGGCGAACTGGTGATCACGCAAGCCATGCTCGCGGAAACCACCAGCACGTTCGACCCGGCGTTGCACGACCGGCTCTTCAACGGCATGGCGCAGCTCGAACGCAATGCGCGGGATCTGCAGGAAGCAGTGATGTCGATCCGCATGATGCCGATGGATTACGTGTTCAGCCGCTTCCCGCGTCTGGTGCGCGATCTGGCGGCGAAACTCGGCAAGGAAGTGGAACTCGTCACCTTCGGTCAGGCGACCGAACTCGACAAGAGCCTCATTGAACGGATCATCGATCCGTTGACTCACCTCGTGCGCAACAGTCTCGACCACGGCATCGAAACCGTGGAAGCGCGGCGCGCGGCGGGCAAGGATTCGACCGGCCAGCTGGTGCTGTCGGCGGCGCATCACGGCGGCAACATCGTCATCGAAGTGAGCGACGACGGCGCGGGCCTGCGCCGTGACAAGATTCTCGCGAAGGCGGCCAAGCAGGGCATGCAGGTCAGCGAGACCATGTCCGACGAAGAAGTCTGGAACCTGATCTTCCTGCCGGGCTTCTCGACGGCGGAACAGGTCACGGACGTGTCGGGCCGCGGCGTCGGCATGGACGTGGTGAAGCGGAACATCCAGTCGATGGGTGGTCACGTGGAAATCACCTCGCACGCCGGCAAGGGCAGCACCACGCGCATCGTGTTGCCGCTCACGCTGGCGATTCTCGACGGCATGTCGGTCAAGGTCGGCAACGAGATCTTCATTCTGCCGCTGAACTTCGTGATGGAGTCGCTGCAACCCCAAGCCGAAGATATTTACACGGTGGCCAACGGCGAGCGTGTGGTGCGGGTGCGGGGTGAATATCTGCCGCTCGTGGCGTTGCACGAAGTGTTCAACGTCGAAGACGCGAAGCAGGAGCCCACGCAAGGCATCGTCACCATCATGCAAACCGAGGGGCGCCGCTTTGCGATGCTGATCGACGAACTGGTGGGCCAGCAGCAGGTGGTCGTGAAGAATCTGGAAACGAACTACCGCAAGGTGCACGGCATTTCCGCCGCGACCATTCTCGGCGACGGCAGTGTCGCGCTGATCGTCGACGTGGCCGCGTTGAACCGCGAAACGCGCAACGCGCATGGCGCGATGAGCCTCGCATGATGCCGGTCAAACTCGTCTCGACTCTTAATCAACTCATTTCATCCCAACCGTTTGGGGGCTAACGTGGCAGAAGTCCAATCCATCAATTCGAGCGTCGCTAACGCGAACGGTACGACTGGCCGGCGCGACGTGCAGCAGGCAGACGCCGGCGGTCAGGAGTTCCTCGTCTTCACGCTCGGCGCCGAAGAGTACGGCATCGACATTCTCAAGGTGCAGGAAATCCGCGGCTACGACAACGTGACGCGTATCGCCAATGCGCCCGAGTTCATCAAGGGCGTGATCAATCTGCGCGGCATCATCGTGCCGATCGTCGACATGCGCATCAAGTTCCATCTGGGCCGTGTCGAGTACGACCACCAGACGGTGGTGATCATCCTGAACGTCGCGCACCGCGTGGTCGGGATGGTGGTGGACGGCGTGTCGGACGTGCTGACGCTCGCCACCGACCAGATCATGCCCGCGCCGGAATTCGGCGCCACGCTGACGACCGAGTACCTCACGGGGCTGGGCACCGTCGACGGCCGCATGCTGATCCTGATGGACATCGAGAAGCTCATGACCAGCCGCGAAATGGCGCTGATCGAAACGCTCGGCGTCTAACGGCGGCAGCCTTCACGAACGATTGGGATAGGGAGCATCGAAATGTTGAGCAGGTGGTCGATTCGCACGTCGTTGACGATGGTGGGGATCATTCTGGTCGCGCTGACCGTAACGGTCGGCGTACTTGGGCTGAGCGCGTTGAATCGCGCGAGTCAATCGCTCGACCGCATTGCGCGCGGCGATCTGGTCGCCATTCACGCGCTCGACGATGCCTCGGCGTATCTGCTGCGCTCGCGCCTCGCGGTCGACCGCTTCAACACATTGTCCGCCGCGGGCAACGCGGACGAAGCGAAGAAAGCGATCGAACGGGCGCAGGAGTTGCTGACCAAGGGCAACCAAAGCTGGCAGAGCTATCTCGACGCACCGAAGCCCGGCGTCGATCAGGCGCTGCTCGACGACGTTATCGCCAAGCGCATGAGCGTGATGCGCGAAGGCGTCGACCCGGAGTTCGCGGCGTTGAATGCGAACGACATGGCCGCCTACCACGCGATTGCCGATACGAAAATCAGCCCGATGTTCATCGCTTATGACGCGGCGGCGGCGGCGGTCATCAAGGGCTTGCAGCAAAGCGCCGTGGATCAGCAGGCGAGCGCGCAATCGAACATCTCGCTGATGACCACGCTGATCATCGCCATCACCGCGCTCGCGCTGCTGATGGTGGTGGGTATCCGTTTCGCGCTGCGCGGCCTGATCGTGCAGCCGCTCGCCGACGCGACGGCGTGCTTCGAGCGCATTGCTTCGGGCGATCTGTCCGAGACGATCAACGTATTCAGCAGCAATGAAATCGGGCGGTTGTTCGCGGGCATCAAGCGCATGCAGGACAGCATGTCGACGATGGTGAAAGCGGTTCACAGCAGCACGGAATCGATCGACACCGGCGCCCGCGAAATTGCGATGGGCAACACCGATCTCTCACAGCGCACCGAACAGCAGGCTGCCTCGTTGCAGGAAACCGCGTCGAGCATGGAGCAATTGACCGGCACCGTGCGGCAGAACGCCGAGAACGCGCGTCAGGCGAGCCAGCTGGCGGTCAACGCGTCCGATATCGCCACGCGCGGCGGCGACGTGGTGAGCCAGGTCGTCACGACCATGCAGGATATCGCGAGCAGCTCGAACAAGGTCGTCGACATCATCGGCGTGATCGAAGGTATTGCCTTCCAGACCAATATTCTCGCGTTGAACGCGGCAGTCGAAGCGGCGCGTGCCGGCGAACAGGGCCGCGGCTTTGCCGTGGTGGCCGGCGAAGTGCGCAGCCTCGCGCAGCGCAGCGCCAGTGCCGCGAAGGAAATCAAGGAACTGATCGGCGACTCGGTCGACAAGGTGCAAAGCGGCTCGGCGCTGGTCGGCCGCGCGGGCACCACGATGGATGAGATCGTGCAGGCCGTGCGCCGTGTGACCGACATCATGGGTGAAATCAGCGCGGCGTCCGAGGAGCAATCGGGCGGCATCGAACAGGTGAATCGCGCGGTCGTGCAGATGGACGAAGTCACGCAGCAGAACGCGGCGCTGGTCGAACAGGCGGCGGCCGCGGCTGCTTCGCTCGAAGATCAGACGCGCCAATTGCAGGCGGTGGTGAACGGCTGGAAAGTGGCCGGCGGCCCGGCGGTGCGCGGCAGCGCAGCGGTACGTCCGCACACGGCGCAGCCTCGCGTCACCGGCAGCAAGAGCAAGCCGGCCGCCAAAGCCGCGCCGCAGACGTCCGCGCACGGCGCAGCGCATCCGGTTGCGGCTACGGCGGCAACGAACACCGCGCAGGCGTCGGTCAATCACGATGCAGGCTCGGCACGCGTCGAACCGGCGCTCAAGCCGAAGCCGGCCCGTGCGCCATCCGAATCCGCAGCACGTCCGGCCGCCGTCAGCGCGGCCACGGCAAGCTCGGACGCGGACTGGGAAACATTCTAGGAAGTGGCACAAAGACATGCAGTCATTCGACATCTCGCTCCATGAGGGGCGAATCATCGAAGCACGCTTTAGCAGCGTGTCGCGGGCCGACTGCGTGTTGCCAGAACTCGCGGGCGGGCGCGACCCCGCGAACACAATCCCTTCTTCTCAGGCAAACGGCCTGGGCGGAAAGCGGGATGGCTCGTATCGCAGGCAGGAATCTTCATGATGGCAACGCGCGCACAGCACCGTCCCGAACGGGCGGAGCCGGTTAGGTCCGGCGAACAGGGAAGGGACTTCGAGTTCACGTCGGCGGATTTCGCCCGTATTCGCGAACTGATTCACAGCAGCGCGGGCATCTCGCTGTCGGATCACAAGCGCGATATGGCGTACAGCCGGCTGGCGCGCCGTCTGCGCACCCGCGGCCTCGACACGTTCAAGCAGTATCTCGATCTGCTGGAAGCGGAGAATGATCCGGCCGAGTGGGAAGCGTTCACCAATGCGTTGACCACCAATCTGACGGCCTTCTTTCGCGAAGCGCACCACTTTCCGATCCTCGCCGAGTTCGTGCCGCGCCGCGCGCAGCCGGTTTCGGTGTGGTGCTCGGCGGCTTCGACCGGCGAGGAGCCGTACTCGATCGCGATGACGCTAATCGAAGCGCTCGGCGAGAGCGGCGCGCGCCAGGCCTCCGTGCTCGCTACCGATATCGACACGCAGGTGCTGGCCAAGGCCGAAGCCGGCATGTACCAGTTCGACCAGGTGAAGCACCTGTCGCCCGAGCGGCTCAAACGCTTCTTCCTGAAGGGCACCGGCGCGCATGCCGGCATGGTCAAGGTGCGTCCGGAAGTGCGCGCGCTGGTGCGCTTCCAGCAGCTGAACCTGACCGACCGCGATTACCAGTTGCGCTCGCAATTCGACGCGATCTTCTGCCGCAACGTGATGATCTATTTCGACAAGCCGACTCAAGCGCAAGTGCTCGCACGCTTCGAGCCGCTGGTGAAGCCGGGCGGGCTGTTGTTCGCCGGTCATTCGGAAAACTTCACGTACGTCACGCAAGCGTTCAAGCTGCGCGGCCAGACCGTCTACGAACTGACGCGCGACGCCGCCGGCGAGCGGACGGCGGCACGCACGAGCGCAACCGCGGCGCGCCACACGACGAGCGGGGTGACGGTATGAGCAGCGCCCTGCCGATCGCGACCAATCTGTATTACGACAACCACTTCCAGCGCCCCGGCGTGAAGCTGTTGCCCAACGAGTTTTACACCACCCACGAAGACATGGTGCTGGTCACCGTGCTGGGCTCGTGCGTGGCGGCCTGCATTCAGGATCGCACGGCGGGTATCGGTGGCATGAATCACTTCATGCTGCCCGACGACGGCGCGGACGTCGGCCAGCCCGCATCGGATTCGATGCGCTACGGTGCGTACGCGATGGAAGTGCTGATCAACGAACTCATCAAGGCCGGCGGCCGGCGCGAGCGCTTCGAAGCCAAGGTGTTCGGCGGCGGCGCGGTGCTCGCGGGCATGACGACGATGAACATCGGCGACCGCAATTCGGAGTTCGTGCGCCGCTATCTGGCGCTCGAAAAGATCCGCATCGTCGCCGAGGACTTGCAGGGCTCGCACCCGCGCAAGGTGGCGTTCATGCCGCGCACCGGCCAGGTGATGGTGAAGAAGTTGCGCCTGCAGCAGGAAGCGGGCGTGGCCGAGCGCGAACAGGCGCTGATGCGGCAAAGCGCGCAAGCGCGCGCCGAGCGGCTCGCCGCGGCGCGCAAGCGGGTGGAATTGTTCTCGACGCCGGCCGCGTCGAAACCCAAAGTCGAGCTGTTTTCGACGCCCGCAGCAGGCCGCCCGAAGGTCGAGCTGTTCGGGACCACGCCGCGCCCGATTAACTCAAACAACGCCAGAACTACAGAGGAGGCGTGAGCGCTGTGCAAAAGATCAAAGTACTGTGCGTCGACGATTCGGCACTGATCCGCAGCCTGATGACGGAAATCATCAACGGCCAGCCGGACATGACGGTGGTGGCGACCGCACCCGACCCGCTGGTCGCGCGCGAGCTCATCAAGCAGCACAACCCGGACGTGCTGACGCTCGACGTCGAAATGCCGCGCATGGACGGCCTCGATTTCCTCGAGAAGCTGATGCGCCTGCGGCCGATGCCGGTCGTGATGGTGTCGTCGCTGACCGAGCGCGGCAACGAAATCACGCTGCGCGCGCTGGAACTCGGCGCGGTCGACTTCGTCACCAAGCCGAAGGTCGGCATTCGCGACGGCATGCTCGACTATTCCGAAAAGCTCGCCGACAAGATTCGCGCGGCGGCCCGCGCGCGCGTGCGACAGGCCGCGCCGGTGCAGCACGCGGCCACGCATGCCGCGCATGCGCCGGTCGGCGCCGCGCCGCTCTTCAACAATCCGCTGCTCAGTACCGAGAAGCTGATCATCGTCGGCGCATCGACGGGCGGCACCGAAGCGATCCGCGAAGTGCTCGTGCCGCTGCCGCCGGACGCGCCCGCCGTGCTGATCGCGCAGCATATGCCGCCGGGCTTCACAAAATCTTTTGCGCAACGCCTCAATGGTTTGTGCCGGATTACCGTTAAAGAGGCAGAGCACGGCGAACGTGTACTGCCGGGACATGCGTATATCGCGCCTGGCCACGCTCACCTGTTGCTTGCTCGCAGTGGCGCGAACTATATTGCTCACCTTTCGGACGAACCGCCGGTGAACCGGCATCGTCCGTCAGTGGATGTGCTGTTCCGTTCGGCCGCGCAGCACGCGGGCAAGAACGCGGTCGGGGTGATTCTGACCGGGATGGGGCGCGACGGCGCCGCCGGACTGCTGGACATGAAAAAAGCAGGGGCGTATACCCTTGCGCAGGACGAAGCGAGCTGTATCGTGTTCGGCATGCCGCGTGAAGCGATTGCGCTCGGCGCGGCCGACGAGATCGCGTCGTTGCCGGAAATGAGCCGGCGTGTGATGGCGCGTCTGTCGTCGATGGGCGATCGCGTTCAGCGGGTATGATGCGCGCCAGCAGGATTTGAGACGCGGTTTGAGGCAGTCAGGCGCCGCACCATGGAAAAAGCAAAGGGAATGAAATGGATAAGGGAATGAAGATTCTGGTGGTTGACGACTTTCCGACGATGCGCCGGATCGTCCGCAACCTGCTCAAAGAGCTCGGCTACTCGAACGTCGACGAAGCCGAAGATGGTCAGGCCGGTCTCGCGCGTCTGCGCGGAGGCACGTACGACTTCGTGATCTCCGACTGGAACATGCCTAACCTGGACGGTCTGGCCATGCTCAAGGAAATCCGCGCCGACGCCAACCTGACGCACCTGCCGGTGCTGATGGTGACGGCTGAGTCGAAGAAGGAAAACATCATCGCGGCGGCTCAGGCCGGCGCGAGTGGTTATGTCGTCAAGCCGTTCACGGCCGCGACGCTCGACGAGAAGCTCAACAAGATTCTCGAGAAGATGGCCAAAGCCGGGAGCTGATGTGAATCTGCCGACCAACGCGCAAGGCGCCGAAGCGGTCAACGAGAGCGGCGACTTCGCGTCCGACCGTATCCTCGCCCGTATCGGACAACTGACGCGCACGCTGCGCGACTCGATGCGCGAGCTTGGGCTCGACAAGCATGTCGAACGTGCGGCGGAAGCCGTGCCCGATGCTCGCGACCGTCTGAAGTACATCGCGGATATGACGGAGCAGGCCGCCGAGCGCGTGCTGTCCGCGATCGACATCGCCAAGCCGCTCCAGGAACAGTTGAAGGACGACGCGGGCAAACTCGATGCGCGTTGGGAGCAGTGGTACGCGGCGCCGATCGAGCGCGAGGAAGTGCGCGCGCTGATGGACGACACGCGAACCTTCCTGCGCGGCGTGCCCGAGGCGGCGAGCGCGACCAACGCGCAGTTGATGGAGATCATGCTGGCGCAGGACTTCCAGGATTTGACCGGCCAGGTCATCAAGAAGATCACGGATGTCGTGTACCTGATCGAGCAGCAACTGCTCGGCGTGCTGGTCGAGAACATCGCGCTCGAACGGCGCGAGCAGTTCGCGGCGAACGCGGCGGCGCTGGCGGCCGAAGTCTCGCCGACCGGCAGCCCCGAACATCTGCTGAACGGTCCGCAGATCAATCCGGAAGGCAAAACGGATGTGGTGCAGGACCAGTCGCAAGTCGACGATCTGCTGGCCAGCCTCGGCTTCTGACCTGCCGAAGCCGCCGCACCGCAACGGCACTTCGCGGACCGCCGCACCGGGTCGCGCGACAGGACGATGACGCATAGCAAGCCACGCCTTCGCGCGTGCTTGCTGCCCGCGGACACAAACCACAGGCATACTACGACCTCAAGCAGCGCCACGGCGTGCCGGAGGAGGCTGCCTCCGGCCGGTGGCACGGTGGGGAACCTCCTCGCGGTGCGACCGCAGCCGTGTCGTATGATTTGCATAAATGCAGCCGGTTCGCGCGGATGCGAGCCGAGCAGCAGATCGGGAGGAGCTTCGTCATGTGGAGTCGTGTACGCCGCGCCGGGATCGTTACGGCGCTTGCCTTGCCTTGTTCGCTTATCGCCGTGCAGTCCGCTCATGCGGGACTGGGCGGCACCCCCATGACGCCTCCTTCGGACGCGTCGGTCTCGTCCCGCACCATTCAGCCCGGTAGCGGCGCCGCCAATGCGGCGCAAAGCGTGATGCGCTCCGCGTCCAGCGCGGCTTCCTCCACCTCGGCTTCCACGTCCTCCACGTCCTCCGCGTCCTATACCGTGCGTGAAACCACGCTCGGCAGCGGCACCGTGATTCGCGAGTATCTTGCCGCGGACGGCTCCGTCTTCGGCATTGCATGGCACGGCCCGCAAATGCCGGATCTGAACGACCTGTTAGGCACCTATTTCCCGCAGTACGTGGCCGGCGTGAAGGCCGCACGCGCGTCGCGCGGCGGCGGCCGTGGCCCTGTCGCGGTCGACCAGAGCAGCCTCGTGGTGCGCTCCGGCGGCCATATGGGCGCGTTCAGCGGTCAGGCGTGGTTGCCCCCGGCGTTGCCCGCCGGCGTCAGCGGTTCCGACATCCAGTAATAGCGAGGACGAGACATGCGAACCAAGCATATTGCTGTGAAGTTCAAGGGTTGGATGCAGGCTGTCGCGGCCCTGGCGCTGGTATCGGCGCTCGTCGCGTGCGGCGGCGGTGGCGGCAGTTCCGGCGATTCGTCGACCACACTGAACGGCGGCTCGCTGCCGGCCAGTCCGATCCAGCAACCGATCGCCGCGACTGCGGCGAACACCGTGCCGATCACAGTTGGCCCGGGCGTAAGTGGGGTCGTCAATATTCCGACGGTCAGCGTGACCATCTGCGCGCCTGGCTCAAGCTCGAATTGCCAGACGATCAACAATATCCAGGTCGATACCGGCTCGTTCGGATTGCGCGTGGTCAGCTCGGCCCTGAACGCTTCCGTGCTCAATGCGTTGCCCGTCGGCACCGTCAGCGGCAGCGGCGCGCAGCTCGCCGAATGCGCGACTTTCGCGGACGGCTTCACGTGGGGCACCGTGCGCACCGCGACCATCGCGATCGGCAGTGAGAGAACCACGGCGGCGATCCCGCTGCAGATCATTGGGGACAAGGACTCCAGCACCGTGCCTACTGCCGGCTGTGGCAGTGGCTCGCCGCAAAACACGGTCGGCGATCTCGGCGCCAACGGCATTCTCGGCATCGGCAACTCGACCACGGATTGCGGCGCGACCTGCGCGAACGCGTCGACGGCGGCGAATTACAGCAACTACTTCGCGTGTCCGGGCGGCGCCTCCTGTACCCGCACGCCGGTGCCGCTCGCCCAACAGGTGGCTAATCCGGTCGCCTATTTCCCGACCGACAACAACGGTGTGATCGTGCAGATGCCGCCGGTGCCGGACACCGGCGCGCCCTCGGCTACCGGCACATTAGTGTTCGGCATCGGTACGCAGTCGAACAATGCGCTCACCGGCGCCCAGGTCTTCACCACCGACACCTACGGCAATCTGAACAACAGCGTGTTCAATGGCACGACGGTGCAGGCGTTCCTCGATTCGGGCTCGAACGGCTACTTCTTTGCCGATAGCTCCCTCGCGCTGTGCGGCAGCAACTATGCGGGCTTCTATTGCCCGTCGTCCGCGCAAACCCGCTCGGTGACGCTGGTCGGACTGAACAATAGCCGGGCCAGCGCCAGCATCGGCATTCTGAGCGCAGCCACGCTGTTCGGCAAAGGCAACAACTATGCGTTCAACGACCTCGCCGGACAGATCGGCGGCAACAGCAGCTTCGATCTCGGTCTGCCGTTCTTCTATGGCCGCCACGTCTATTACGGCCTCGATCAGACCGCGAATGGCGGCCAGACGCCTTACGTGGCCTTCTGATCAAGGCTCCGCACTGAACGGTTGAAGGTTCATCCGACGCCCGCGCGAGTTCGCGTGGGCGTCGGGGCCGAACGCGAGCGGGCGCTGCGGGCGGCCCCATGCTGACTGCTCGCCCAGAGCCACCCGAAGCCGTCCCGTTGCGCCGCCCCGGCGCTGCCAGCAAGGCGGACCGACTGGCGTGCCTGCGCTTTCATCCCTCGAAATACCCCCCTTTCTCCGCCCTTATCCGCCGATCGGTGCTTGCGTCGAGCGGGAATAATCGCTCTCACTGGAAAGAGGCGCCGTGCCTCAGCCGACTGGAGAGCTTTTGTGGCAGAGGATAGCGACCTCGAGAAAACCGAATCAGCCACTCCCCGGCGCCTGCAGAAGGCGCGCGAGGAAGGGCAGATCGTGCGCTCGCGGGAACTGTCCACGTTTGCGCTGCTCGCGGCGGGGTTCTTCGGCGTGTGGGGGATGTCGGGCAGCATTGGCGACCATTTGCAGAGCATGCTGCGCGCGGCCTTCACGTTCGATCATGCCGGCGCTTTCGAAACCCGCCGCATGATGATCGGCGCGGGCGTGGCGAGTCGCGAAGGGCTCTACGCGCTGCTGCCGATTCTCGGCTTCACCGGCGCGGCCGCGTTGCTTGCGCCGATGGCGCTCGGCGGCTGGCAGTTGTCGGCCAAAGGCCTCGAGCCGAAGTTCGACCGCCTCAATCCGATCGCCGGTCTCGGCAAGATGTTTTCGATCAACGGGCCGATCCAGCTCGGCTTGTCTCTCGTCAAAACGCTGGTGGTCGGGGTGATCGGCGGGACCGCGATCTGGAATCGCCGTGACGAGATTCTCGCGCTGGCGACCCAGCCGTTGCAGCTCGCACTGGCCAACGGCACGCATCTGATCGCCGTGTGCTGTGGCATGACGGTAGCGGGCATGTTCGTCGTCGCCGCGCTCGATGTGCCGTATCAACTGTGGCAGTTCCACAAAAAGCTGCGCATGACGAAGGAAGAAGTGAAGCGCGAACACCGCGAAAGCGAAGGCGATCCGCACGTCAAAGGCCGGATTCGCCAGCAGCAGCGCGCGATTGCTCGCCGCCGCATGATGACCAACGTGCCGAAGGCCGACGTGGTGGTGACCAACCCGACGCACTTTGCCGTGGCGCTGCAATACACCGATGGCGAGATGCGTGCGCCGAAGGTGGTCGCCAAGGGCGTGAACCTGGTGGCCGCGCGGATTCGTGAGATCGCCGCCGAGAACAACGTGCCGTTGCTGGAAGCGCCGCCGCTCGCGCGGGCGCTGTATCACAACGTCGAGCTGAACCGCGAGATTCCGGGCCCGCTGTACGGCGCGGTCGCCGAAGTGCTCGCGTGGGTGTATCAGTTGCGGCGCTTCAAAACCGAAGGCGGCGCCGTGCCGATGGCGCCGACCGAACTCGACGTGCCCGCGGAACTCGACAAAGGCAGCGTATCGGACGACGAAGCCGATCAGGAAGCCGCCGACACGCTCAACCCTGCCAACCCAGATAACGACGACGCTTCAGGAGCCTCCGCATGAACGCTCGCGCCGGTTTCCTCGCTCGACGGCCCGATGCCTTGAGCGGCACCAATTTGCGCGCCCTCGCCGGGCCGGTGCTGATCTGCATGATCCTCGGCATGATGATTCTGCCGTTGCCGCCGTTCCTGCTGGATCTGCTGTTCACCTTCAACATCGCGCTTTCCGTGATGGTGCTGCTCGTCAGCATGTACACGATGAAGCCGCTCGACTTCGCCGCGTTCCCGAGCGTGCTGCTGTTCTCGACCTTGCTGCGCCTGTCGCTGAACGTGGCGTCCACGCGGGTCGTGCTGCTCGAAGGCCATACCGGCCCCGATGCGGCGGGTCAGGTGATCGAATCGTTCGGCCACTTCCTCGTGGGTGGCAACTTCGCGGTCGGTATCGTCGTCTTCATCATCCTGATGGTGATCAACTTCATGGTGATCACCAAGGGCGCGGGGCGGATCGCGGAAGTGTCCGCGCGCTTCACGCTCGACGCGATGCCCGGCAAGCAGATGGCGATCGACGCCGACCTGAACGCCGGCCTCATCAACGAAGAACAGGCCCGCAAGCGCCGCTCCGAGGTCTCGCAGGAAGCCGAGTTCTACGGCTCGATGGACGGCGCGAGCAAGTTCGTGCGCGGCGATGCGATCGCCGGTTTGCTGATCATGGTGATCAACATCGTCGGCGGCCTGATCGTCGGGATGGTTCAGCACGGCATGGACTTCGCGTCCGCGGGCAAGAACTACACGCTGCTGACCATCGGTGACGGCCTCGTCGCGCAGATCCCTTCGCTGGTGATTTCGACGGCGGCTGGTGTGATCGTCTCGCGGGTGGCGACCAACGAAGACATCGGCACGCAGCTCACCGGCCAGTTGTTCACAAATCCGCGCGTGCTTGTGATTACCGGCTGCATTCTCGTGCTGATGGGCCTGATTCCGGGCATGCCGCACTTCGCGTTTCTGATTCTCGGCGGCGGTCTGATCCAGCTTGGCCGCACCATGAAAAAGCGCGCGGAGGAACGCAAGAACACCACGGCGCTCGTGGATGTCGCACCGGCCGCGATGGCGCCGGTCGAAAACACCGAAGCGAGCTGGGACGACGTGACGATGATCGACACGCTCGGCCTCGAAGTCGGCTACCGGCTGATTCCGCTCGTCGACAAGAACTCGGACGGCGAACTGCTCAAGCGGATCAAGAGCATCCGCAAGAAGTTCGCGCAGGAAATCGGCTTTCTGCCGCCGGTCATTCATATTCGCGACAACCTGGAATTGCGGCCGAACGGCTATCGCATCGCCCTGAAGGGCGTCGAAGTGGGCGTTGGCGAAGCGTATCCGGGCCAGTGGCTGGCGATCAATCCGGGGCAAGTGTCCGCCGCGCTGCCGGGCACACCGACGCAAGACCCCGCGTTCGGCTTGCCGGCCATCTGGATCGACACGAACCTGCGCGAACAGGCGCAGGTGTACGGCTACACGGTGGTCGATTCGAGCACGGTGGTGGCGACGCACCTGAATCACCTCGTGGTCACGCATGCATCCGAACTGCTCGGCCGTCGGGAAGTGCAGGCACTGCTCGAGCGGATGCAGAAGGACACGCCGTCGCTGGTCGACGATCTGGTGCCGAAGTCGCTGCCGCTCACCACGCTGCAAAAAGTGCTGCAAAACCTGCTGGAAGAGGGTGTGCCGATCCGCGACATGCGCACGATCCTCGAAGCGCTCTCCGAGCACACGCCGAAGATTACCGACGCGCACGATCTCACCGCCGCCGTGCGTCTCGCGTTGGGCCGCGCGATCACGCAGCAGTGGTTCCCGGGCACCGGCGACATGCAAGTGATGGGCCTCGATTCGAATCTCGAACGGGTGTTGTCGCAGGCGCTCTCGACCGGTTCCAATCCGGGGCTCGAACCGGGGCTCGCACACACGCTGCTGAACGAAACCCAGAAGGCGATGACGCGTCAGCAGAACCTCGGGCTCGCGCCGGTGCTGCTGGTGCAGCACGCATTGCGGCCGATGCTCGCGCGCTTCCTGCGCCGCAGCCTGCCGCAGCTGAAGGTGCTGTCGTATGCGGAAGTGCCTGACACGCGCAATATCAAGGTGGTGAATCTGATCGGCGCGCACGGGTAAGACGGATCGTTCACCGAAGGCCGCTTCTGGCCGATGTTCCTTGCCGGCGCTCGATGAGCGCCGGTTTTCATTTCGGCGCCCGATTCTCTATCCGGAAAGCGGACGGCCGCGCCCATGCTCTGCCCGCGAACGCACTGCCGGGCGCGCGGCAAAGGCACGCTTGCGAGCGTCGTGCGCGTGAGTTGCTGCACGTTTCCATCGCCCGAATTGCCCACGTTTAACGGTCTTTATCCATCGATCGTGACTCGACGGGTTTCGCAATAATGATCTCAATGGGAAGCGGTATGTTGCCGGTCCGTTAGTCCGTTTACCTCATCGGGGGTCCAGCTTGAACATTCGTAAATTTGTCGGTGCTACCAGTCGTGATGCGCTGCGTCTCGTGCGCGAAGCGTTGGGCGCGGATGCCGTCGTGCTGTCCAATCGCACGATGGACGACGGCAGCGTCGAGATCGTCGCGCTGGCCGACAGCGACCTCGCCGCCATCACGCCGAAAGTCCCGCGCGTGAGCGCCGGCGCACCGCAGGCTGGGCCGATGAATGCCATGGCTGGACAACCCGCGCTGGCCGCGCCGCGCGCCATGCCGGCCGCATCGACGATGCAGACGAATCCGTATGCGAGCGGCATGCCCGACGTGTTCTCGTCGGTGTTCGGCGCGAGCCCGGAAGCCGGTGCGGAGAATCAGGGCATCAGCGCTTCCACCGCCCATTCCAGCTTCGCCGACGATGACTCGAACGACGCCCCGCCCGCCGCCATGAAGCCCGCTGTGAGCGCGCCGAAGGCCGCGCTGCCGGGCACGCCGAAAGCGTCGCCTGCCGCCCCGGTCAAGGCAGCCGCGAGCTCGCCGTCGCAACCGGCCAGCCCCGAGCGGCCGAGCGCTCGTGCCGCGGCTTCGCGTCTCACTGAAGACATCCGCGCCGATCTGCTCAAAGCTGCCGGCGTGCCGGCCGCAGCCGTGGCGCCGACTGGCGACGCGCAGACGCCGCGCACGATGGCCGAATCGAATCCCTGGCTGATCGACCACGCTCGCCGCATTGCCGCTGAACAACAGCAGCAGGGCGAATACAGCGCGCGTCCCGCCGCGATGACGCCGGCCGCCGCGATGGCCAAGGGCCTCGGCGCCGCCGTCGAACCGGGCAACGCCGCCGCGCCGCAAGCCGTCGATACGCCCGACTGGGCCCGCGAAGGCGCGCAAGCCGCCGCGCGCCGCGCCGCGCAGAAAAACCCACCGGCGCCGTCCTCGCACGACGACGCCCGCACGCCCGCTTCGGTTGCCGAAGCGATCAAGGCGCGCATGGAGCAGGTCGTCAACGACACCGTGATGAGCGAACTGTCGTCGATGCGCGGAATGATGGAAGAACACTTCGCCGGCCTGCTGTGGGGCGAGCGTCAGCGCCGCAACCCGGCGCGCGCCGCGCTCACCAAGCATCTGTTCGCCGCGGGTTTTTCCGCGCAGCTCGTGCAGATGATGGTCGACAACCTGCCGGACGACATCGAGAGCATGGAAGGCGGCATGGATTGGGTGCGCTCGGTACTCGAATCGAACCTGCCGGTGATGGAAGACGAGGACGCGCTGATGGAGCGCGGCGGCGTATTCGCGCTGATGGGCCCGACGGGCGTCGGCAAGACCACGACGACCGCCAAGCTCGCCGCACGCTGCGTGATGCGCTTCGGCGCCAGCAAGGTCGCATTGCTCACCACCGACAGCTACCGGATCGGCGGCCACGAACAACTGCGCATCTTCGGCAAGATTCTCGGCGTGTCGGTGCACGCGGTGAAAGACGGCGCCGACCTGCAACTCGCGCTCTCCGAATTGCGCAACAAGCACATCGTGCTGATCGACACGATCGGCATGAGCCAGCGCGACCGCCTCGTCTCCGATCAGATCGCCATGCTGTGCCACGCCGGTCAACCGGTGCAGCGCCTGTTGCTGCTCAACGCGACGAGCCACGGCGACACGCTCAACGAGGTCGTGCAGGCCTATCAGCGCGCGCCCGACCAACAGCCGCTCGCCGGCTGCATTCTGACCAAGCTCGACGAAGCCACCAACCTGGGCGGCGTGCTCGATACGGTGATCCGCTACAAGCTGCCGGTGCACTACGTGTCGACCGGTCAGAAGGTGCCGGAGAACCTGTACGTCGCGACCCGCAAATTCCTGATCAAGAGCACCTTCTGCATACCGCGCGACAACTCGCCGTTCGTGCCGCACGACGACGACATTCCGGGATTGCTGTCCGCGTTGTCCGCGCGCTCGACGGCCGAATTGCACGAGGTCCGCTTTGGATAAGCTCATCTCCGATCAGGCTGAAGGACTGCGGCGGATGCTGGCTCGCAGCGGCTCGCGCGTGATTGCGGTGACGGCCGGTTCGGCCGGCGCCGGCTCTACGACGACGGTGGTGAACCTTGCCGCCGCGCTGGCGCAGCAGGGCAAGGACGTGCTGGTGATCGACGAATGCCTCGGCGAGAAGTCGGTGAGCGCGATGCTCGGCGGCGTACGCGGCGCAGGCAATTTCGCCGCCGTGATGCGCGGCGAGATGACGCTCGACGATGCTGCCGCGCGCAACGCGCTCGGCTTCTCGGTACTGGCCGCCTCGCGGCTGAACCGTGAGGGTCACACCGCCGCGGAATTAGGTGTGGTGCTGCGCGGCTCCGCCGACGTCGTGCTGATCGATGCGCAACTCGATCCGCAAGGCCACCTGTCGGCGCTCGCGAAACAGGCGCACGACGTGATGATCGTCACGCGCATGGCCGCGCAGGCCATCACCGACGCGTACGCGTGCATGAAGCGCCTGCACTACGGACATGCGATCGCGCAGTTCCGGGTGCTGGTGAACTACGTGCAGAGCGTGAACGACGCGCATACCGCCTTTGCAAACCTGGCCGGCGTGGCCGGGCGCTACCTGACGGTCGCGCTGGAAGACGCCGGTTGTATTGCCGCCGATGCGCGGATGGCGCGAGCCCTGGAGTTGTCGCGTTGTGTCGTCGATGCGTTCCCGTCGACACCGGCTGCGCGCGACTACCGGCATCTCGCCGCCGAATTGCAGTACTGGCCGATGCGGTCAGCGATGTCGTCGCAAACGCCCTGGATGGCGCCTGCGACAGTTACAGCGGCGCAACACGCCGACCAACCGTCTGCGCAGCACGCCTGAGAGGCGGCACAAGGACAAGGGGAGCACGATGTATAACGCTCAGGGAAAGATTTCCCAAGCCGAAGTTCTGACCAAGTACGCACCGCTCGTGCGTCGCCTCGGCTTGCAGCTCGTCGCGAAGATGCCGGCGAGCGTCGATCTCGACGACCTGATCCAGGCCGGCATGATTGGACTTCTGGACGCGGCGAGCCGCTACAAGGAAGACCAGGGCGCGCAGTTCGAGACGTATGCCAGCCAGCGGATTCGCGGCGCGATGCTCGACGAATTGCGCAGCAACGACTGGTTGCCGCGCAGCTTGCGGCGCACCTCGCGCGAAGTGGAAACGGCGGTGCACAAGGTGGAGCAGAATCTGGGCCGCTCAGCGAGTGAAACGGAGATTGCCGAACACCTGCAAATGCCGCTCGATGAGTATCAGTCGATGCTGCAGGATCTGCATGGCAGCCAGCTGATCTATTACGAAGACTTCGACCGCTCGGCGGACGACGAGCCGTTCCTCGACCGCTACTGCGTCGATCATTCGGACCCGCTGTCGGCGCTGCTCGACGACAGCCTGCGCTCGGCGCTGGTGGAGGCGATCGATCGCCTGCCGGAGCGCGAGAAGCTGCTGATGTCGCTGTACTACGAACGCGGCATGAACCTGCGTGAAATCGGCGCGGTGATGGAAGTGAGCGAATCGCGAGTGTGCCAGTTGCACAGCCAGGCCGTGGCCCGTTTGCGCACGCGCTTGCGCGAGATGGCTTGGGCGAACGCCGAGGCAACCTGAAGCGCGGGTTCAGTGTTTCAACGCGCGAGCAATTCGCCAGGTGAGCGGCGGGACTGAACCCCGGCCGCTTCACACCTAAGCCATTTCATGTTCCGCGGCGAGCGCCAGAAAGGCCGAGCGCGACATGCCACGTGTCTGGGCGTAAGTGTCGATCTCCTGAACGAGCACCTCAGGCAGTGAGATATTGATACGCACCGCCTTCTTCAAGGCGGGAATATTCCGGGTGGCGACGAATCCCCACGCGAAACCCGTGTACTCGGGATTGCGCTGATGCTCAGGGAGCGTGAGTCGCGCGGGAATCGGCAAGCCCTCGTCGAGCAGTACGTCCAGATGTGCCTCGATAGCTTCTTTCGCATTCGCGTAGGCTTCTTCCAGCGTATCGCCCGCGGCGTAGCAGCCGGGAATGTCGGGCACGACAACGCCGAACGCGTGATCCTCGTCGCCCGATTCAATCGCGATCGGGAAAATCAGGTTTTTCATTTCAGGCCCGCCTGTTTCAGGATGCTGTTCAATGTGCCGGGCGGAAGATCTTGCTTTGGGTGCGGGATGGTCACGAGACCGGATCTTGCCGCGTGACGGAAATGATGGTGGCTGCCCGATATGCGGATCAGCCGCCAACCAGCCGCTTGAATCAATTTGACGACCTCGGCACTTTTCATACTGCGCTCCTCGAATCATACACACGATTACACAACCTCGCTAGGGGGTAGCTTTCCGCCGATACGCGTCCGGGCAGCCTTAAAAAAGCTTGGGACGGCGGGGAGAATCAGTAAGGGGAAGAAGTGATTTCAACGCGGCCAGGAGATTCGCGCCACCTGGCCGGATGGCTAACGCGTGGCTGAAGAAGTCGGGCACGCGCAGAGGAGAGGCCTGAAATGCAAAAAGGGCTCGTCAAAGACGAGCCCTCGAACTGCTGATTGCAAACCACCTGTTTCGACCGGACCCGCGGGTCAGGCCATGCGGGTCGAGCGACAATCTTTAAACGGCGGGACGCGCCGGAATGCGGCCATCCGGGCCATAAAAACCGACTTTCTGCGGCACGGCCACTTGCAGCGCCGTCAGCGCCCGCTGGTTGTAGTCCATCCGCACGCGGATCAGTTCACCGTTGCTGGTGTTGTTCCGTCGCGCGCGTTCGGCGGCCTTTTGCAGCAGCGACCATTGTTCGGCGACGCGCGCGTCGGCGCTGGCCGCGAGTTCCATGCCGGGCCAGCCGGCGGGAAAGCCCATCTCGGCGAGCAATCCGTCACGCGTGGTTTCGAGCCTCGCGAGCACGCCGATCAGTTCGGTTTTCTGCTCGACGATCGGCGGCAGCAGTTCTAGCGGCGACAAGGCGGTGAGCGCCTTGGTCTCGAGCGTCAGAATCGAGGCGAACGCCTCGACGGCCGAATATTCTTCGACGAGGGTGGCAAGCAGGGCGTCTTTCATCTCAACAACTCGCTGAACACGGCGGCTCGCGCATGCTTCGCGAGCCGGGTTTGTCGAATGCCGCCCGGCACTTCACCGTACTTCGATGCGTCGATCAGTTGCCGGTCGACGAGGTTTTGCTTTGCAACAGTTCGCGCGCGGTGTTCAGCACGCCGTCGGCGATCTTGCCGGAATCGATCTTCAGCGAGCCGTCCTTGATGGCCTGCTTGATCGACTCGACGTGCGCCGTGTCGATGTCGGCCGAGCCGGACGCCGCGAGACTGCGCAGATGCTGCGACAGACCCGACAGGCTGACGCTGGCGTCGCCCGAACCGTTGGTGGTGGCCGGCGAGCTCGTGCCCGCACTCTGCGCGTTGCTGTTCGCGGTCGTCGCATCGCTTTGTTGCGAGCGGGACAGGGCGTCTTTCAACGTCGGCAGATTCGAATTGGTTGTGGAATCGACTTTCACGATTGGCTTCCTGAACGATTTGATCCTTATAACGGCTACCGCTGATCAAAACTTTAGCGCAGTCGATCCAGGCGTTACCTTTCCTTACATCTCGAACCAACCCCCTCGTGGGTCCGATTTCTGTGCTGTCCGTCGTGCCGCCCGCGCAAGCCGCAACGGGCATTGAGCGATGAACCGGCACGGCGTGCGCGTCGCGGCGTTTCACAGCTGAATCTCCACGGTCGAGCCGTCTTTCACGATGCCGGAAATGATCTGGCCGTTGGCCGTCTTGACCCGCACCTGCTGGCCCGGAGACGCGTTGTTCATCGCGCTGCCTTCCGCCGAAATCGCGAAACCTTCGCCCGCCGCGACAACCCGCACCGTCTGTCCGATCGACACCGCCGACGCGCTTTTCAGCATGTCACGGCGCAGCGGCATGCCGCCGGCGACCCGCGTGAGCGTGACCGAGCCGACCGCCTGCGAAGGGTCCGTGACGATGGCTTGCGGCAAGCCGGTCAGGTCGCCGTCGCGCGCGACGAGATCGGCGGCAGTGAGCACTTCGCCTGGCGCCATGGCACGGGCGGCCAGATAGTAGGTGGCGTGCAGCGAGATGCGCGCCTGCAGATAAATGGTCCACGGACGCTCGCCCGCGCAGCGCACGCCAACGGTCATGCGGCCCCACAGACGCGCGCCGCTCGGCATGAACGGCTCGAGCGTCGAACATTGCGCGAGACCGCGCGGAAACGCCGGCGCCACGGTGATGTCGACCTTGCCGGGCAAGCCGGCGGATTGCTGTTGCAGGAAACCGAGCGCGGCGCTGCGGATCGCTTCCGGATCCTGCTGGCCGGGCAGCGGCAGAGCCTGTGCAAGCGTCGCGGGACGCAGATTCTGTTGGGCGACGGCAGGTGCGACAGGCCGCGTCGCCGACGCACGCGCAATCGCCGGCGCAGCCGGGACAGCAGCCGGAACGGCGACCGCCCTGGTCACGATCGGCTTGCCGTTCGCGCCTAACTGCGGCGGCTCACCGCGTGAAGCCAGGCTGTCGAAGACCGCCGACGCCGACGCGCCGGCGGCCGCGGCGAGCGGCGCGTTGGCGGCCACCGGCTGGACGCCCGCGGTTTGCCGTGCGCTGTTTAACTGCGGTGCGGGCGTCACCACGAAGGGCACCACCTGACGCGACCCCGGCACCACGTTGACTCTTGCGACAGCGTCCGCCCTATTGGCGCTGCCCGGCGCGGGAATCGTCACGACACCGTTGGCGTCGGGCTTGAAGTTGGTGCGAATCATTTGCGGCGCGGCCGGTGGTTCGCCCGCGCCTGGAATGACGATCGAGCCGCTCGCATTGGCGGCACGCGTGAATGAATCGGCGTCGCGAGCCGTCGGACCCGGCGTGAGCGACTGCGCGGTGGCGGCGGCCAGCGTGGCAGCGGAGCCGGCGCGCTTCGCGGGCGCCGCCTGCATGTGCTCGGCCAGATCGGCGAGCGCGGCCGGATTCTTTTCTCCGGGTCCGGGAATCACGATCGGGCCGCCCGCTTCCTGAGCCTGGCCGCTGGCCGGCAGCAGCACGATGCCGCCGGCGACCCACACCGTCAGACTCACCGCGAGGCGAGTCAGGAGACGCGAGACGGCCCGCGCGGCACGCCGTGCGGCGTGAGCGCCCGCACCGACGCGATGCGCCGCCGCGCGGTTTGCGCGGTGCGTCGGATCGAAGGTGGGCTGGTCCATCGTGTTTCTCCATCGAATGCATCGGTACGCCTTGCATTCTAGTGAGCGCCCCCTTTGCGCAAACGTTGAATAGAAGCCCCCTTTCCCGGTTATTCGTCCGATTGCCGCTTGCGTTCGGCCCATAAGATGCACCTCATGCAAAAAGGTCTTCCCGCCTGGCGCAGTCCTCTCGCGAGGCACGCATGGGAAGCCTCGGGAACGTTCTCCGGAGATTCTTATGCTGGACAAACTCGATGCCGAATTCGCCTTTGGCCGTGAAGCGCTCGATGTGCGCGCCTACCGGCAGGAGCTGCTGTCGTCGAATATCGCCAACGCCGATACCCCCGGGTACAAGGCGCGCGACGTCGACTTCGCCTCGTCGCTCGCCGGCGCGCTGAAGAAGGCCGGCGGCAGCGCCGGCACCGCCGCGTCGAACAACTCGACGCTGGCCATGACGCAGCCCGCGGGCGTGACGAGCGGTATGTCGATGGCGTCGACCGCGCCGGGCCATATGGCCGGCAAATCGACGCTGACGCCAACCGGCGGCACGTCCGACGACTACGGCAATCTGCAGTACCGCGTGCCGACACAACCGGCGCTCGACGGCAACACGGTCGACATCGACACGGAGCGGGTGCAGTTCGCGGATAACACGCTGCACTTCGAATCGGGCATGACGGTGTTGTCCAGCCAGATCAAAACGATGCTGTCGGCGATCCAGTCGGGCTCGTAAGAAGCCACGGCGACAGACTCAGCGGTACGCAAGAACAATCGCTACGGGAATTAACTTGAAACCGGCTCAACCCGGTGGGAGAGAGGTCAGGAAACCATGCCATCCCTGATGAACATTTTTGGTGTTGCAGGCTCCGCGATGTCCGCGCAGTCGCAGCGGCTCAACGTGACGGCGTCGAATCTCGCCAACGCGGACAGCACGACCGGCCCGGACGGCCAGCCCTATAAGGCCAAGCAGGTCGTGTTCGCGGTCAGCCCGCTCGGCGGCGCGCGCACGGCTTCCGGCCAGCAGGTCGGCGGCGTGCAGGTCACCGGCGTGGTCGACGACCCGACGCCGATGAAGACCGCCTACGACCCCGGCAATCCGGCCGCGAATTCGGACGGCTACGTCACGTTGCCGAACGTCGATCCGGTGCAGGAAATGGTCAACATGATTTCGGCCTCGCGCTCGTACCAGGCCAACGTCGAGACCCTGAACACCGCCAAGACACTGATGCTGAAAACGCTCACGATCGGAACCTGAGGAGAGCTCCTTGACCACCAACACCACCATCGGCAGCAGCGGCACGAACGTGTCGCAAACGCTGCTCGATACGATGAACGGCACGAACAGTGCCTCGAGTTCCACGAGCTCGACGGGCAGCACCTCGGGCACGTCGGCGACGGATCTGCAGAACACCTTCCTGCAATTGCTCGTCGCGCAGTTGAAGAACCAGGACCCGACCAATCCGATGGACAGCTCGCAAATGACCTCGCAGCTGGCGCAGATCAACACGGTCTCAGGCATCAGCCAGTTGAACACGACGCTCAGCTCGCTCGCCACGCAGATGTCGGCAGGCCAGCAGTCGCAAGCGGCGCTGCTGATCGGCTCGACCGTGCTCGCTCCGGGCAGCTCCGTGTCGGTCGCGAGCGGCAAGGCCGGCGCGTTCGGCGTGCAGCTCGCCAACTCGGTGGGCGATCTGCAGGTCGTCGTGAAGAACTCGGCGGGCACGATCGTCAACACGATCGACCTGGGCAAGCAGTCGGCCGGCACGATTCCGGTGGGCTGGACGCCGACCGATACGGCCGGCAATACGCTGCCGGACGGCACTTACACGATCAGCGCGGTCGGCACGATCAACGGTCAGCAGGCCACGGCCACCACGCTCACGGGTGCGACGGTGCAAAGCGTCGTCATGCAGAACGGTGCGCCGGGCCTCGTGCTCTCGAACGGCTCGACGGTCGGCCTGACCAGCGTCGCCGCCATCCTCTGATTCAGATTCAGTCAGTCACGACTTTCCAGATACGGAGACCGTCATGGGTTACCAACAAGGTTTGAGTGGTTTGTCGGCATCGTCGAGCGATCTCGATGTGATCGGCAACAACATTGCCAACGCGAATACGGTTGGCTTCAAGAGCGGCGCCGCGCAATTCGCCGATATGTACGCCAATTCCGTGGCGACGGCGGTGGGCAACCAGGTCGGCATCGGCACGAAGCTCGCCGAAGTGCAGCAGCAGTTCTCGCAAGGGACGATCACGAGCACCAACCAGGCGCTCGACGTCGCGATCAACGGCAACGGCTTCTTCCAGCTGTCGAACAACGGCTCGCTGGTGTACTCGCGCAACGGCGTGTTCCAGCTCGACAAGAACGGCTACATCACCAACGCACAGGGCCTGCAACTGATGGGCTACGCGGCGAACAGCTCGGGCATCATCAACACCGCGCAGACCGTGCCGCTCACCGTGCCGACCGCGAACATCGCACCGCAGGCGACCACCAAGATCGTCGC
This sequence comes from Paraburkholderia sp. RL17-380-BIE-A, assembly GCF_046028085.1. Taxonomy (NCBI): domain Bacteria; kingdom Pseudomonadati; phylum Pseudomonadota; class Betaproteobacteria; order Burkholderiales; family Burkholderiaceae; genus Paraburkholderia; species Paraburkholderia sp. RL17-380-BIE-A. Next base: position 113,736 of record NZ_JARESQ010000011.1, on the reverse strand, counting down.
GGGCCTGAACCTGAACGCGCAGGATCCGCTGATGCTCGGCACGCCGACCGTCACGCCGACGCTCGCCGGGGGCAGCACGCTCACCACGCCCGGTGCGACCATCACGAACACTGCGTCGGGTACGAACAACGACAACTACACCGTCAACTTCACGAGCCCGACGACCTACACAGTGACCGACACGACGCTCGGCACGACGTCCGCCGCCGCGACGTACACGGCGGGCTCCGCGATCTCGCTGGGCAACGGCCAGACCATCACGTTCAACGGCACGCCGGCGACCGGCGACAGCGTCGCGATTGCGCCGACACCCGTGGCGTTCAACCAGAACAGCTCGTCGACGTACAACTACTCGACCAGCACGACGGTCTATGACTCGCTCGGCGGCTCGCAAACGGTCAACATGTACTTCGCCAAGACCTCGGCCGGTACGTGGAACGTGTACGCGGGCACCTCGACCGGCACGGCGAGCCTGATCGGCCACGCGAACTTCAACTCGTCGGGCACGCTGCTCGGCACGACGACCGCGGCCGGCGTCGCAACCACCACGCCGTTCGCCTACAACTTCTCGATCCCGACCACCGACGGTTCGTCGACGCCGCAGAACCTGACGCTGAACATCGCCGGCACGACGCAGTACGGCGGCAAGGACGGCGTGAACTCGCTGCAGCCCGACGGCTACGCAGCGGGCACGCTGACGAGCTTCACGATCGGCGCCGACGGCACGCTGACCGGCAACTATTCGAACCAGCAAACCGCGGCCCTCGGCCAGATCGTGCTGGCGAACTTCTCGAACCAGAACGGTCTCGTGAACCTCGGCAATAACGAGTTCCAGCAGACCTCGCAATCGGGCGTCGCGCAGATTTCGGCGCCGGGCTCGACCAACCACGGCGTGCTGCAAGGCGGCGCGGTGGAAAACTCGAACGTCGATCTGACGAGCGAACTGGTGAACCTGATCACCGCGCAGCGCAACTATCAAGCGAACGCGCAGACGATCAAGACCCAGCAGACCGTCGACCAGACCCTGATCAACCTGTAAGCGACCGGGACCCACCCATCATGGATCGGCTGATCTACACCGCGATGTCGGGCAGCACGCAAGCGCTCGAACAGCAGGCTATCGTCGCGAACAACCTGGCCAATGCATCGACCACCGGTTTTCGCGCGCAACTGGCGACTTTCCGTGCCGTGCCGATGTCGTTCGGCGACGGCAGTTCGATCAACGACAACACCACCCGCACCTTCGTGCTGTCGTCGACGCCGGGCGCGGACTACACGCCGGGGCCGATCCAGCAGACGGGCAACCCGCTCGACGTGGCGATTCAAGGGCCGGGCTGGCTGGCGGTGCAAACCACCGACGGCGGCGAGGCTTACACGCGTGCCGGCAATCTGCATATCGACGAAAACGGCCAGCTGGTGAACGCCACCAATCAGGTGGTGCTCGGCAACGGCGGCCCGGTGTCGGTGCCGCCGGGCGCGCAAATCACTATCGGCAAGGACGGCACGGTGTCCGCGCTGACGCCGGGTGATCCGCCCACCGCGGTGGTGACGGTCGATCAGCTGAAGCTGGTGAATCCGGATCCGCAAACCATGACGCGCGGCGACGATGGTCTCTTTCGCACCGGCGACGGCAACGCCGCCGACGCCGACCCGACCGTCACGCTGGCGCCGGCTTCGCTCGAAGGCAGCAACGTGAATCCGGTCAGCGCGATGGTCTCGATGATCACCAATGCGCGTCAGTTCCAGATGCAGACCAAGCTGCTGGAAAGCGCCGACAAGAACGACCAGTCCGCCAACCAGCTGCTCAGCTTTAGCTAATGGGCGCTTAGGCGCCTTGGAGAAGAACCATGAATCGCTCACTCTACATCGCCGCCACCGGCATGAATGCGCAACAGGCGCAGATGGACGTGATCTCGAACAACCTTGCGAACGTCAGCACCAACGGCTTCAAGGGCTCGCGCGCGGTGTTCGAGGATCTGCTGTATCAGACCATCCGCCAGCCGGGCGCGAATTCGACGCAGAACACCGAACTGCCGTCCGGCATCCAGCTCGGCACGGGCGTGCAGCAGGTCGCCACCGAGCGTCTGTACACGCAGGGCAACCTGCAGCAGACCGGCAACTCGAAAGACGTCGCCATCAACGGCCAGGGCTTTTTCCAGGTGCAGATGCCCGACGGCACGACCGCCTATACCCGCGACGGCTCGTTCCAGACCAACGCGCAAGGCCAGCTCGTGACTTCGAGCGGCTACCAGGTCATTCCGGCGATCACGATCCCGAACAACGCGACGTCGCTCACCATTGGCAGCGACGGTGTGGTGTCGATCACGGTTGCCGGCTCGACCAACAGCCAGCAGCTCGGCTCGATGCAGATCGCGACTTTCATCAACCCGGCGGGCCTCGATGCGAAGGGTGAAAACCTGTTCGCGGAAACCGCTTCGTCGGGCGCGCCGAATGTCGCGCAGCCGGGCCTGAACGGCGCCGGCACGCTGAATCAGGGCTACGTGGAAGCATCGAACGTGAACGTGGTGCAGGAACTGGTGAACATGATCCAGACGCAACGCGCTTACGAAATCAACAGCAAGGCCGTGACGACCTCCGACCAGATGCTGCAGACCCTGAGCCAGATGCAGGTTTAAGGCTCGAGGGACTGGAATTAACAGGCGGTAATCATGATGTCGCACTTCACTCGCAATCCGGTTCATTCGCGCACCGCTCAGGCGCTCGCGCAGCTCACGCTGCTCGCCGCCCTGGGTGGCTGCGGCCTCGTGCCGAAGCAGCCGATCACGCAGCAACCGATGACAGCGCTGCCGCCGATGCCGCCTTCGGCGCAGTCGCCGGGCTCGATCTACAACCCGGGTTATGCGGGCCGGCCGCTGTTCGAAGACCAGCGGCCGCGCAATGTCGGCGACATCCTGACGATCGTGATCCAGGAAAACGTCAACGCAACGAAGTCGTCGGGGGCGGGCGTCAATCGCAGCGGCAACACCAACTTCGACGTACCGACTGCCGGCTTTCTCAGCGGCCTGTTCGGCAAGGTCAACCTGAGTGCGAACGGCGCCAACAAGTTCGCCGCAACAGGCGGTGCGAATGCATCGAACACGTTCAGCGGCGTGATCACCGTCACCGTGACGGGCGTGCTGCCGAACGGCAACCTGATGGTGAGCGGCGAGAAGCAGATGCTGATCAACCAGGGTAACGAGTTCGTGCGCTTTTCCGGTGTGGTGAACCCGAACACGATCTCCAACCTGAACGCCGTGTACTCGACCCAGGTCGCCGACGCGAAGATCGAATATTCCGCGAAGGGCTATATCGACGAATCCCAGAACATGGGCTTCCTGCAGCGCTTCTTCCTCAACGTGTCGCCGTGGTGATCATGCGTACCGTCTTTTCCCGCACCCGCCTCGCGCGATTCGCCGGCTTCGGCCGCGTGCTCGCCTTCGTCGCGCTCGCCTGCGCGGCGCTGCCGGCGGTGACGCCTGCCCACGCCGAACGTCTGAAGGACCTCGTGCAGATCCAGGGCGTGCGCGACAATCCGCTGATCGGCTATGGCCTCGTCGTCGGCCTCGACGGGACGGGCGACCAGACCACCCAGACGCCGTTCACCACGCAGACACTCGCCAACATGCTGGCGAACCTCGGCATCTCGATCAACAACCAGGCGGCCGGCTCCAGCAATTCGCAGTCGTCGCTGTCGAACATCCAGTTGAAGAACGTCGCCGCGGTGATGGTGACGGCGGTGCTGCCGCCGTTCGCGCGTCCGGGCGAAGCGATCGACGTCACCGTGTCTTCGCTCGGCAATGCGAAGAGCCTGCGCGGCGGCACGTTGCTGCTCACGCCGCTGAAGGGCGCCGACGGCCAGGTGTATGCGCTCGGCCAGGGCAATCTCGCGGTCGGCGGCGCGGGCGCCAGCGCGAACGGCAGCAAGGTGCAGGTGAATACGCTCGCTGCGGGCCGCATTGCCGGCGGCGCGATCGTCGAACGCGCGGTGCCGACTTCGGTGTCGCAAGCGGGCACCATGCAGCTCGACCTGAACGAAATGGACTACGACACCACGCAGCGCGTGGTGGCAGCGGTGAACAACGCGTTCGGCGGCGGCACGGCGACCGCGCTCGACGGCCGCACGATTCAACTGCGCGCGCCGAGCGATCCGGAGCAGCAGGTCGCCTTCATGGCGCAATTGCAGAACCTCGACGTCAAGCCGGCGCAAGCGGCCGCGAAGGTGATCCTGAACGCGCGCACCGGCTCGATCGTGATGAACCAGATGGTCACGCTGCAGAACTGCGCGGTGGCGCACGGCAATCTCTCGGTCGTGATCAATACGCAGCCGGTGGTGAGCCAGCCGGGCGCGTTCTCGAACGGCCAGACGGTGGTCGCCAAGCAGTCGCAGATCCAGATGAAGCAGGACAACGGCGCACTGAAGCTCGTGACCGCCGGCGCCAATCTCGCCGAAGTGGTGAAGGCGCTCAACGCATTGGGTGCGACGCCCGCGGATCTGATGTCGATCCTGCAGGCGATGAAAGCGGCGGGCGCTTTGCGCGCCGACCTGGAAATCATCTAAGGAAGACACAGGATGAATTCGGATACGACCAATTCCGCCGCTTCGGCGAACGACCTGACCCAGCGCTTCGCGCTGGACGTGCAGGGTTTCGCGAAGTTGAGCGCTCAGGCCAAGGCTTCGCCGCAAGCCGGCATGAAGATGGCCGCGCAGCAGTTCGACGCGGTGTTCACGCAAATGATGTTGAAGAGCATGCGCGACGCGACCCCGCAAGACGGTCCGTTCGATTCGCACGACAGCGCCACCTTCACGTCGATGATGGATCAACAGTTGTCGCAGCAGCTTTCGCAAAAGGGCATCGGCGTGGCCGACGCCATGCTCAAGCAGATGATGCGCAATCAGGGCATGCAGGTGGGCGGCGGCGCAAATGGCGCGGGCGGCCTCGCCGGCATGGCCAACGCATTGGGCGGCGGCAGCGGCGGCGACGAAGGCCAGACCGCGGCGCTCAATGCGCTCGCCAAGGCCTACGGCAACGCTCAGGCCAATGGCCAGTTGGCGATGGGCAAGGGCTACTCGGCCAACAGCGCGCTCACACCGCCGCTCAAGGGCGACGGCACTTCGCCGAAGGTCGACGCATTCGTCGACAAGCTCGCCGAGCCGGCCCAGGCGGCCAGCGCGGCGACCGGCATTCCGGCGCGCTTCATCATCGGTCAGGCCGCGCTCGAATCGGGCTGGGGCAAGAGCGAGATAAAAAAGGCGGACGGTTCGACCAGCCACAACGTGTTCGGCATCAAGGCGACCAAGGACTGGACTGGCAAGACCGTGTCGACGGTCACGACCGAATACGTGAACGGGAAGCCGCAGCGTGTTGTCGAAAAATTCCGCGCGTACGATTCGTATCAGGAAGCCATGACCGACTACGCGAGCCTGCTCAAAGGCAATCCGCGTTATGCGCAGGTGATCAATTCGGCGCACGACGTGAACGGTTTTGCCAATGGCATGCAACGCGCCGGTTACGCCACCGATCCGCATTACGCGAAAAAACTGATGTCCATCATGCAGAAAATGGGCTGATCCACGCCCATGCGGTTTGAATCAGCCGGGCATTGAATCGAAATAAACGCCATGCACGCGACGGGGCCAGGTGCATAACAAGACGGAGACGGCCGGCTGCCCATGGGCGGCCGGTCCACCCGCGAAAGGCGTGAGGTGTGTTTAACGTTTGCGCAAATAATTCATGGCACGCCCCTAAATTTTGGCCGGACGCTGCCGCTAATGAGTTAGACCCAATACCGGAAAACGTTGTAATGTCCGGTTTGATGCGCGTGCTGCGGCTTCGAGGAAGACCGCGTGAAAGCCCTGCCAGGAGCCTTGGCACGCGCCCGCAAGAACAAGCATACCGGCAAGCCCATGGATACTACCCAGTTGAACGGCCAGACCGACACACCCGGCCAGCTGCACGCAGCGACCGACGAAGGCGTCAACGATTTTGGCCGGCGCAATCCGCTGGAGATTGGCGTTCAGTTGCGCAATCTCGTCAATCGCGGCGATTTCCTCACCGTTCAATACGCAGGCGGACAGCTCGTCACGCGTCTGCTTGAGGTCGACGTGCGCGGACGCACTTTCACGTTCGATTGGGGCGCACTGTCCGATCAGAACCGCGGCCTGCTCGGCGCACCCGGCTGCCAGTTCCATGCGCAGCCGGATGGCGTGCGCGTAGAGTTCGCCACCACCACACCGCGCGAAACCCGTTTCGAAGGACTGCCCGCATTCGAGGCCGACTTCCCCGAGGTGCTGTTCTACGTGCAGCGCCGCGAGTATTTCCGCGTCGATGCGCCGATTCTCGATCCGTACATGTGCACCGGCCGTTTGCCCGAAGGCGATACGTTCCGCTTCGAAGTGCACGACCTCTCGCTCGGCGGCGTCGGCATGCGCACTACCGACGAACGCGTGGCCGAATTGCCGATGGGCACGCGCCTCATGGATTGCGAATTGTTGCTCGGCGCGCTCGGCCGGCTCTCGCTCGATCTGCAACTCGTGTCGCATCGCTCCACGGCGCTGCCGAACGGCACGCAGCGTTACCAACTTGGCTTCCGTTTTCTGGCGCTGCCGGGCAGTGCGGAAAACACGCTGCAACGTCTGATTACGCAACTCGAAATGAAGCGCCGTTCGCTGGTGCGCTAACTGAAATGCTGGATCACCGGTGCGTGAGCGGGACTGCTCGCGCACCGTTCGCTTGCCGTTCATCACCCTTGCTTCATCACCCTGTTTTTCGCGCCGTCCGCATGCTCATGCGCGACGAGTGACGAACCCGGCAGGCTAGCCTCGCAAACGTTGAAACAAACGTCGAACACACATCGGAATGACCTCAATTTTTCCCTGTTGAGGCCGTTAAACAGAATGTTCAAGTAACGCGGCGGCATGTGTACGGTGTCGCCCTTCAGGATGACGCATGTCCAATCTCATCAATCTCGGCCTCAGTGGACTGAACGCAGCCCAGTGGGGACTCACGACGACCGGCCAGAACATCAGCAACGCGTCGACGCCAGGCTATACCATCGAAACGCCGGTGTACGCGGAAAGCGGTGGCCAGTACACGGGCTCGGGCTATTTGCCGCAAGGCGTTTCGACCACGACCGTCACGCGCCAGTACAGCCAGTATCTGACTACCGAGCTGAACAACGCGCAGAGCTCGGGCAGCTCGCTGTCGACGTACAACACGCTGATTTCGCAGCTGAATAATCTGATCGGCAGTCCGACTGCGGGGATTGCGAGTGCGATCACCAGCTATTTCACCGGCTTGCAGAACGTCTCGAACAATGCGTCGAGTCTGGCTACGCGTCAGACCGCGATGAGCGGCGCGCAGACGCTGGTGAACCAGATCAACGCCGCGGGTCAGCAATACGACGCGCTGCGCCAGAGCGTCAACACGCAGCTCACCAATACCGTGTCGCAGATCAACAGCTACACGCAGCAGATCGCGCAGCTGAACGGGCAGATCTCCCAGGCCAGCACGCAGGGGCAGCCGCCCAATCAGTTGCTGGACCAGCGCGATCTCGCCGTGTCCAACCTGTCGCAACTGATCGGCGTGAACGTCGTCAACAGCAACGGTAGCTACAGCGTGTTCATGAGCAATGGCCAGCCGCTCGTGTCGTCCAACAACAGCTACGACCTGGGCACCGCGCCTTCGACCGGCGACACCAGTGAACTGTCCGTGCAATATCTCGGCCAGGCCGGCGCAAACCCGGCGGCGGCGCCGCAGAACCTGCCCGACAGCAAAATCGACGGCGGTACGCTCGGCGGCCTGCTCGCGTTCCGCAGCCAGACGCTCGACCCGGGCGAGGCGCAACTCGGCGCGATTGCCGTAAGCTTCTCCGCACAGGTCAACGCGCAGAACAGCCTGGGTATCACGCTCGCGGGCGCGCAGGGTAGCGCGTTGTTCTCGGTGAGCGGCCCGACGGTCTATGCGAACACGCAGAACACCGGCAACGCGTCGCTGAACGTGTCGTTCGCGAACCCCGCGCAGCCGACCACCGGTGATTACACGCTGGCCTACAACGGCACCACTTACACGCTGACCGACAATTCGACGGGCAGCGTGGTAGGTTCGGCGACCAACCTGAGCCAGCCGATCAACGGCCTGAATTTCTCGACCACCGGCACGATGAACGCCGGCGATTCGTTCACGGTCGAGCCGACCCGCGGTGCGCTGAACAGTTTCGCGACCGCCACGACCGACGCATCGGCAATCGCCGCCGCGGCGCCGGTGCTGGCCAACGCCGTGGCGAGCAACACCGGCACCGGCACGATTACGCAGGGCACGGTGACGGCCGGCTACACCATGCCGAATTCGACCACCACGCTGTCGTACGACGGCACGGGCCTGTCCGGCTTCCCGGCCGGCTCGACGGTGACGGTGGCCGGTTCGCCCGCCACCACGTATACGATCGCCAGCGCGGCGACCGTGGTGCCGTATTCGTCGGCCACCGGCGCCACGCTCACGATCAACAACGCGACCCTCGGCCAGATGAACAACGTGTCGGTGACGATCAGCGGCGCACCCGCTGCCGGCGACAAGTTCACCATCGGCCCGAACACCGGCGCCACCAACGACGGCCGCAATGCGCTGGCGTTGTCGAACCTGTCCACCGCGAAAGCGATGTCGGGCGGCACGGTCACGCTGACGGGCGCGTATGCGAACTACGTCAACCAGATCGGCAATCAGACCAACCAGATCCAGACCTCGAGCACGGCGCAGAGCTCGCTGGTGACGCAGATCACCACCGCGCAGCAGTCGGTTTCAGGCGTGAACATCAACGAAGAAGCAGCCAACCTGCTTCAGTATCAGCAGCTGTATCAGGCGAACAGCAAGGTCATTCAGACCGCGCAGACCCTGTTCCAGACGATACTCGGCATCTTCCAGTGAGGCGTTGACAATGCGCATCTCCAGCACGCAGTACTTCAACATGAACGTCGCGACGATGAGCGATCAGCAAGCTCAACTGTCGCAGTTGTACGCCGAGATCTCGAGCGGTGTGAGCCTCTCCACGCCGTCGGACAATCCGCTCGGCGCGGCACAGGCGGTGCAGTTGAGCTCGACGGCGACGACCCTGTCGCAATACACGACCAATCAGGGCACCGCGCTGGCGTCGCTCCAGCAGGAAGACACCACGCTCGGCAGCGTCAACACCGTGCTGCAAACCATTCATACGCTGGTGCTGCGCGCCGGCGACGGTTCGCTGAACGACGGCGACCGCGGCTCGATCGCGACGCAGCTGCAAAGCTTGCGCAGCCAGCTGATGACGCTCGCCAATTCGACCGATCCGCAAGGCAACTACCTGTTCGCCGGTTATCAAAGCAGCGCGCAGCCGTACACCACGAACTCGGCCGGCGTCGTGACCTATTCCGGCGACACTGGCACGCCCGGCGTGCAGATTACCGACTCGCACGTCGTGCAGACCGGCGACAACGGCATTTCGATCTTCGGCAGCGTGGCGCCGATCGGCACCAATTCCGTGCCGGCCGCGACGACGGGTAACACCGGTACGGGCGTGATCAGCTCCGTGAGCCTGAACAACCCGACCGATCCGACCAATGCGGACAAGTACTCGATCAATTTTTCGTCGGCGACCACCTACACCGTGAGCCAGACCGATCCGGCTACCGGCGCGGTGACCACGAGTGCGCCGCAGGCGTTTACCGCCGGTTCGGCCATCACGCTCGGCGGCCAGTCGGTGTCGATTACCGGTGCGCCGAACGCCGGCGACAGTTTCACGGTGACGCCGGCCACGCAAGGCAGCATGGACGTGTTCGCCAATCTGAGCCAGTTGATCACCACGTTGCAGACGCCGGTGTCGGGCGGCGCCTCGACGGCCAGCTTCCAGAGCGCGTTGACTACCAGCATGGCCCAGCTCGAGAACACGATGAACAACGTCGTGACGGCGCAAGCGGCTGTGGGTGGTCGCGAGCAGGAAGTGCAGGCGTTGCAGACGGTCACGCAGACCAACACGCTGCAGACCTCCAGCAACCTGGCGGATCTGACGCAGACCGACATGGTCAAGACGATCGGCAAATACACGATGACGCAGGCTGCGCTGCAAGCGGCGCAACAGGCGTTCGCGAAGATTCAGAACATCTCGCTGTTCCAGTACCTGAGCTGATAACACGAGCGGTCTGAAACGCAGAAGGGCGCAAACCGGTGTGAATCGGTTCCGCCCTTCTTCTTCTTGGAGTGCGCTGCATTGCGCAGTCGGTGCTTGCACCGGCCCAAGCGATGGAAAACCTAAAAACCTGCTGAGATGTAGTCAGTCGAGTAGAACGCGACCATCAAGATTGATAGGCCAAACAACCAACCAGCCCATTTCGAGGCGGACCAGCGCTTCCATGCAACCGAATTGACGAGGCCCAGGAGCACGGCCGGCCCCAACAGGTATGCGAGAAGAAGCGCCGTATCCCACGACGAGACAGCGCATTTGCCGAGCTCATGGCACCTGGCCATGGATTTATCGGCATGATGTGGCCATTGGTTGTGACTGAAGGCATATAAACATGCCCATGTCAGGAATAGACCGCAAAAACAGCCGGCCAACGAGACACCAATGCGCTTCACTTGATCTCCCAGAACAGGATCGATTTTGAGCCACGCAGGTCGGAGTAACTCACCTCCGAAGCTACGGTTGCACCCTGCCGAAACGACTGGATACCCACGTAACGCCCAATAGTCGCTACGCCGTCAAAGAAGCCGCTGATCGTCAGTCGTGAACCGTTCCAAAGATCAATGTGCCCACCGCTTGCAGTGCCTACGCTTTCGCCTTCGCGCGTCCAATAGCGCGAAAACTGAATGATGCCGGTGCGGCCCTTGACCTTTGATTCCCAATCCGCGCCCGTTATATCTTCCGCCTTCGGGAGCCCTGCAAACGGACGCAGCTGCAACCACTTGCCCAATTCGTCGGCTCGCGTCGCGGTAGCTTTGCCATCAAGCATGATCCGCCCAATGGACGATTGACCCGAGAGCGGTTTAACCCATCTCTGTGAAAATGACTTCATTTCGACGCCGACCCGGTGGAATGTCACACTCATCCGAATAGCGCATTGGTCGCGATAAGCTGGATTATCGTAGGGATCGCCCGATGGATAGTGATCCCACAACTCCTGAAAAGTCAGTGCCTTCAGTTGCACTTCCTTGATCGAATTCGGCGTCGAATTGGTTTCTACCTCGGTCGTTTTATTCGGCATTGGTCAGGACCCTTCCTGTCTCGCAAGCGCTGCATCGCCCCAATACACTTTGTAATGGGTGACTGCTTCGGCGTGGACACGTGGCAGATAACCGTATTCGTCAAGCCGCCCGGATATAGTGCTGCCGTTGGCCGATTCGATGAAGTACGGATAGCCTTCGAGGCTCGCCACCGTCGTCGCGACGCTCACCTGTTCGTCATAGATGCCCTTTGCCAGAGCCGAATTGTCGATAGGGGATACGACACGGCTCGCGGCCACAGTGATGTCGTCAGTCCAGTAGAAACAGCCAGGATTGAGGCTGGCCATCACATGGTTGAGTCCGCATGGACACAACACCAGATCGCCTTCGACAACGCCGGGCTGTCCCCTGTAGCACCGGCGCGTAGCCGTGCCGACTATCCTGAACACGCCCTTGCAATTGCCGCACGTTGCTTCGTCGCCATCCAGTGCGAACGGCTTGCCTTGGTCCATCATGTGAGTGGCCGAACCGCCAATGACGACGCCGCCTGTCGTTGTCGGGCTGCCTTGCACCACGAGCGCCTTACGCATGGATCTCGTCTCCCTCGAAGCACGCGAGCCTGTACGCCGGCCCACCGAGTGTCGTAATCCGACACGTCGTTTCGTTCCTTTCGCTTCCCGGCATTCTCAATGTCTCCCGTATGAAATGAGCCAACGTGGATGGGATTCGCGTGCGGTCGTTGAGCGCACCTATCCCGCAATCCATTTCGGCGAATCACAGAGGGATTAGGTATCCGACAAGTCCGAAAAAATGGATATTTCTGTAACGATTTGTGGATGCCTGATGTGGGCCAACTGAGCAACGCAGACAGGGTGATCTTCTCGGAAGCGTTGAAGTCGCGACCTAAGACGGCAACCTTTCCTGCTACCGCGGACGCCGTTGCAATACCGCACGCGAAGCGAATCGCTTCAGTTCGGATTGCACGCGAAAAAACGCCCGCTCTGGGCGGGCATGAAGATTAGCGACTCGCTACAACGTGTCGACGCAAAGGCCACGTAGCACCCTTAGTCAAAACTTCACTACCTGAACCCCGCCGCCACGCGCCCCATCTGATCGAGGCCAACGTCGAAGAGCCGTATGAAGAACGGAATCATGTTCGGGGTCATCAGTTGCAGAAGCAGCATGCCGATCAGCATGGTGAGCGGGAAGCCGATCTGAAAGACGCCGATCTGCGGCGCGGCGCGATTCAGAATGCCGAGCGAGAGGTTGGTGATAAGGAGCGCGACGACCACCGGCAGCGACAGCAACAGCCCTGCTGAAAACACCGTGCTGCCGAAGTTCGCCAGCGTGCGCCAGCCCGGCGCGCCGAGAATGTTCGCCGATACCGGCACCGACTGGAAGGTGGTGAGCAGCGCGCTGATCATCTGCAAATGGCCGTCGATCACCAGAAACACCAGCATCGCGATGGTGTTCATGTAGCTCGACAGCACCTGGCTCGAACTGGCCGCTTGCGCGTCGAAGAACGTCGCGAAGCCGAGGCCCATGCCGAGACCGACGAAGTCGCCGGTCGCGCTGATCGCCTGAAACACGATCTGCATGGTGACGCCGAGTGCGATGCCGATCAGGAACTGGTTGACGATGATCCACACGCCTTCGGCGGAAAACACCGTGACCTGCGGCAGCGCGCCGAGTGTCGGCGCGACGATGATCGTGACGAACGCCGCAAGGCCGATCTTCACGCGCATTGGCAGCGAACGGTTGCCGAGCACCGGTGCGGTGGCGACCAGCGCGAGAATGCGCACGAACGGCCACAGGAACGCGGTGAGCCAGGCGTTCAGTTGCGCGTAGGTGACGGAAAACATCGCGGTGGGGAAGGGGAGGTCGAGACCGGCGCCGCGCTCAGTTGACGAGCGTCGGAATGTTGGTGAGCGTCTGGCGCAGGTAGTCGAGCATGGTCGTCAGCATCCACGGTCCGGCGATCACCATCGTGACGGCAATCGCGAGCAGCTTGGGAATGAACGACAGCGTGCTTTCGTTGATCTGCGTGGCGGCCTGAAACAGGCTCACCACCAGACCGACCACCAGCGCGACCAGCAGCAACGGCGCGGCAAGCAGCAGGCCGACATACATGGCCTGGTGCGCGAGCGTCATGACGGATTCTTGATTCATGGCGATAGGACCGGAAGCGTGAAGGGCGCGAGGGGCGGTGAAAAAACGCGGTAAAAAAACGCGGTTAAAAAACGCGGTTAAACGAAGCTCTGTGCCAGCGAGCCGAGCAGCAACTGCCAGCCGTCGACCAGCACGAACAGCATCAGCTTGAACGGCAGCGAAATGGTCGCGGGCGACACCATCATCATGCCCATCGACATCAGCACGCTCGCCACCACCATGTCGATGATCAGGAACGGGATGAAAATCGTGAAGCCGATCTGGAAGCCGGTTTTCAATTCGCTCGTCACGAACGAAGGCACCAGCAGCGACAACGGTACATCTTCCGGACCCTGCATCGGCGCGGCGTGTGAAATGCGGGCGAACAGCGCGAGGTCGCTTTCGCGGGTCTGGCGCAGCATGAACGTCTTGAAGGGCGCGAGGCCACGGTTCACCGCGGTCTCCATCGGCATCGTGCCGTCGGAGAACGGCTTGTAGCCGTCGGTGTAGGCCTTGTCGAGCACCGGCGACATGACGAACAACGTAAGGAACAGCGCGAGCCCCACGAGCACCTGGTTAGGCGGCGTCGTGGTCGTGCCGAGCGCCTGGCGCAGCAGCGAGAGCACGATGATGATGCGCGTGAAGCTCGTCATCATCAGCACCATGGCCGGCAGGAACGACAGCATCGTGAGCAGCAGCATGGTCTGCACACTCAGCGAGTACGTCGTGCCGCCGTTCGGGCCGGGGCTCGTGTTGAAGGCCGGCAAGCCGGCCGTTTGCGCGAACGACAGGGTCGGCAGCGCGAGCATCAGCGCCGCCAGTACGACGGGCGCAACGGGGGTGACGCGGCGTAGAGCGTGCACAACCACGGGAATCACTTTCGAAGCGGTGCTGGACATGCGAGCGGATTGCGCGTGACGCGCCGAAGAAAGACTGAACTGCATTACCGAACCTCGCCGCCTTGCCCGTTGAAACGTTTGCCCACTTCGCCTTTCAATGCATCGCGAAAGCGTTGGCCGAAAGTGCCGGGCAGTGCCGTACCGGTAGCCGGCGTGCTTGCCGGACCGGCTTGCGACGCGCCGAGCGCATCGACGGCGGCCGAACCGGCCGGCATCGTGTGAAGCAGACGTACGTTGCCGGGCGCCGTGCCTAGCACGAGCCACGTATCGCCGATCTCGACCACCGCGACGCGCTCCTTGCCGCCGAGCGAGGCGCCGCCGATCGTTTTCACGAGGCCGCCGCGGTTCGCCGGCTGCAAGCCGAAGCGGCGTGCGAGCCATGCGCAAGCGAACACCAGACCGATCACGACCAGCAGGCCGACGATGGTTTGCAACACCGCGCCGACGCCGAGCGCCGGAACCGCGCTACCCGCACCGACACCCGAGGCGATTTTCGCGGCATTGTTGACCGCGTTCATGTCCGCCGCGCCAGCCGCCGACGGTGTGAGCAACATGAAGATCGACGCCGGGGCGGATAGCGCCACCGCGACGTTGGCAGCCAGTGCGGCGCGAATCGGAACAGTGCGCGACGCGGCGCGACCGGCTACGCGTTTCATCGATTCAACTTCCGGATGCGTTCGGACGGCGTGATGATGTCGGTCAGGCGGATACCGAACTTGTCGTTCACCACCACCACTTCACCCTGCGCGATCAGACAGCCGTTGACCAGCACGTCCATCGGCTCGCCCGCCATGCCGTCCAGTTCCACCACCGACCCCTGTGCGAGTTGCAGCAGGTTGCGGATCGCGATCTTGGTGCGGCCGAGTTCGACGGTCATCTGAACAGGAATGTCCAGGATCATGTCAATGTCGTTGCGCGTCGAGGTCGGCTCGACTTTCGACAACGGCTGGAACACGCCGGCCGTCGTCGCACTGACTTCCGAATTGTCGTTCTGCTCGGCCAGCGCGCTCGCCCAGTCCGCCATGGCCGCTTCGTCTTCGGCCGCGGCTGCGTCGGCGGCCAGTTGCGGTTCGCCAGCGGCCAGCTCGGCCTCGGTTTTTGCGTTCAGGTCACTCATATCCACCTTCCTTCATCGTGTCGGCTGCGCTGATCATTTTCTGGACCCGCAACGCGTACTGACCATTGAAAATTCCGTAGCCGCATTCCATCACCGGCACGCCATCGACTTTCGCCGTGATGTGTTCGGGGATGTTGATCGGCAGAACATCGCCTTTGCGCATGTTCAGGATCTGTTCGAACGTGACCGGCACCTGCGCGAGGTCGGCGGTCAGTTCCACTTCCGCGGCCTGCACCTGCTGCGACAGCACGCGGACCCAGCGGCGGTCGACTTCGAGCGCCTCGCCCTGGATCGGCGACGAAAGAATGTCGCGGATCGGTTCGATCATCGAGTACGGCATGCAGATGTGCAGCGTGCCGCCCGTCGTGCCGAACTCGATCGAGAACTGCGTGACGATGACGATTTCGTTCGGCGTCGCCACGTTGGCGAACTGCGTGTGCATTTCCGAGCGCACGTATTCGAATTGCAGCGGGCGCACGCTTTTCCACGACGCCGTGTAGTGCTCGAACGTGAGGTTGAGCAGCTTCATGATGATGCGCTGCTCGGTCTGCGTGAAATCGCGGCCTTCGACGCGGGTATGGAAACGGCCGTCGCCGCCGAACAGGTTGTCGACCACGAAGAACACCAGGTTCGGGTCGAACACGAATAGCGACGTGCCGCGCAACGGCTTCACATGGACCAGATTCAGGTTGGTCGGGATCGGCAGGTTGCGCGTGAATTCGCTGTACTTCTGCACCTTCACCGGACCGACGGAGATTTCCGCCGAGCGCCGCATGAAGTTGAAGATACCGACGCGCAACAGCCGCGCAAACCGGTCGTTGATGATTTCGAGGCCAGGCATCCGGCCGCGGACGATGCGTTCCTGCGTCGCGATGTTGTAGGGCCGTACGCCCACACGCTCGCTTTGCTCGGCTTCCGAATCGGACTCGCCGGTTACGCCCTTGAGGAGAGCATCGACCTCCTCCTGGGACATGAACTCTTCGTGGCCCATTCCTTATTCCTCGTGCGTCCCGTGGCGGTTGATGATGGCAGCGCTGATTAACGTCACGACCGACGTCACTGCACGACGAATTCGGTGAACAGCACGTCCTGGACATGGATCGGCACGGCGCCCTTGTCGGTCGGCTGTTCGATCAGTGTCCGGAGTTCCGTGGCGAGCGCGCGCTTGCCTTCGAGCGGCGCCAGTTCGTCAGGGTGCTTGTTCGACAGCGCGAGCAGGATACGGCTACGCACTTCGGGCATGTGCTCGGTCAGTTCCTGCTGGGTCTTCGCGTCGGTGAGTTTGAGCGTCAGGCCGATGCGCAGGAAGTGCTGCTGGCCGTCGTCCGATTGCAGATTGACGGTCATCGATTCGAGCGGGAAAAACAGCGGCGCGGGTGCCGGGGCCGGTGCGGCTTCCGCCGAGGCTGTGG
The DNA here is from genome assembly GCF_046028085.1 of Paraburkholderia sp. RL17-380-BIE-A. Taxonomy (NCBI): domain Bacteria; kingdom Pseudomonadati; phylum Pseudomonadota; class Betaproteobacteria; order Burkholderiales; family Burkholderiaceae; genus Paraburkholderia; species Paraburkholderia sp. RL17-380-BIE-A. The sequence continues at coordinate 96,971 of NZ_JARESQ010000011.1, read as the reverse complement.
CGGGTGCGCGCTTGGACATGAAGAACCATACGCCCGCGCCGGCTGCGCCCGCGGCGATGATCGCGATGAGCACGATCAGGATGATGCGCTTCAAGGGGCCCGGGGAAGCGGGCGCGGCTTGCTGGGGTGCGGTCGTGGTTGCCATGAGGTTTGCTTTGCTTGCCTTTAGTGCTGGTGATGGTGATTGTTGTTTATTTGCCTGCGGCGCGATGGGTCGAAAAGAAGGGTTATTGCGGGCTATCTCTGGTTTTTGGGGTTTTTGCTGTCGCGGCCGGAGACGTTGGCCTTTCCTTGAATTCGCTGTGGTCTATTGGCGTTGCCCCTGTGCGGGGCGGCACTTACTTTCTTTGCCGCCGCAAAGAAAGTAAGCAAAGAAAGCGGCTTCACACCGCTAATTCTTAAGCGGGGCCCTCACGCAGTCGCGGTAGTGGTGCATCTGGAATCAGTCTCCTCGCACATTCAACGTTCGTGACAAGGCAGTCATTCTTCCGGCGGCGCTGCGCGCGCCGTCGCGGTCCTTCATCCAATGCCTGACGCGAATCGGCGCCCTTTGAAGGGCGCCGACAACCCGTTGCCTTGAGACTCCCATGCCTTCGGCGCGCAGCGGCGTCGGGGCTCAAGGCGTCAGCATCACGCGAATGTGTCTACCAGACCCACTGTGCGTCGCGCCGGTACGTTGACCGCCATGTCGATCGTGTCTGAGCCGCTGCTGCCGCCATATGATCCGCTCGCACCGCCCGAGCGGCCGCCAGAGCGGCCAGAGTCGGCGCTCTGCTGTTGGCCGCTCTGGCGCGCAAAGCCGTCGCTGACGCTCGCGCTGCCCAAGCCGATCCCGTTCGATTCCATCGCCTCGCGTAGTTTCGGCAACGCCGCTTCGACCGCTTCGCGCACGGATTGATGCTGCGAAACAAACAACGCATGAGCGTGGTTGTCGGCAACCTGCAAGACAACCTGCAAGGGACCAAGGTCCTTCGGGTTCAGCGTCAGTTCGGCGCTCTGTGAATGCGCGTTCGACAGGAACACCACCTTCTGACTCAATGCGTCCTCCCAGTCGGTCGTGCCGACCTGAGGTGATAGTGCGTTTGCCGCTTGCGCCGCGCCGGCATTGCCGGTGGTCTGGACGGCAGCGGTCGCGCTCGCCGCGCTGGCCGCCGCCTGCGTGGCGGCCAGCGCCGCTGTCGCTGCGTCCGCCGCGCTCTTGAAGGATGCGGGACCGTCGCCCTGCGTGCCGCCGGCCGTTGCCGTCAATGCGTCGCTCGCCGCCTTTGCCGCTGCGGACGGGTCCGCCACGGTCGTCGCCGCCGTCGTCAAAGCGGCCTTCGACGCGCTCGATCCCTTGCCGTCGCCGAACAGGCCACTGGCCAAGGTCTTGCCGTCCGAGGTTCCGTTCGAGGTTCCGTTAAGTCCCGCGTTCGTGCCAGCCGCGAGGCCGTTCGCCGACGTCGCGGCATTGGCGGCGGCGCCGCTCGCCAAAGCTTGCGCGGGAACGCCCTGGCCATTCGCCAAAGCCGCCAGCGCCGCCTGCAATGCGTCTTGCAACGACTTTGGATCCGTAGCGGTAGTTTTCTTGCCTGAGGTGCCGCCCGTCGTGGCGTCCGTGGTCGTGCCGGGCAACGCGGTCGCGGCGTCGGCCAAGGCCGTGGCGGGGTCGGCGGTGGCCGGCGTGGCGGCGTTGTCCGCGTTAGCTTGCGCTTGCGCTTGTGCCTGGGCCTGCGCTGCGGCGGCTGCTGCGGCGGTGCCCGCGTCGGTCTGGGTCGCCGTGTTGCCGGCCTTCGGCGGCGTGGCGGCGGGCTTGTCGCTCGAAGCCTGTTGCGTGTTGCCCGCCGATGCCGACGACGATGCGGAGTTCGCCGGCTTGCCGGCGTCCTTGCTGCTGCTCGTGTCGTCCGTGCTCTGCGCGCTTGAATCAGCCGGCGGCGGAGCATCGTGCACGCTCGACGAAGACGACGATCCAGAAGACGCCGCAGCCGCAGCCTGCTGCTGTTGCTGCTGGCTCGCGCTCTGCGCGGCAGCACTGTTTTGCTGGTCGATGCTCTGCTGCAGGGTTTGCGAGAACGGTTTGGCGTTTGCCGCAGCGGCAATGGCCGCGCTGGTGGACGTGCTGCTGGCGGAGCCGAGCAGCGAGCCGATCTGTGAAAGAAGCGACATAGGGAATCCTGTCAATCCGTCAAACGGGGTGTTCGGTCAGTCAAGGCGGCGCTCATGCACCTTCGGCGCGCATCCGCAGAATCCGGGCGGCGTGTTCGTCGGCGTCGCGCTGGTCGCGCCGCGCCGTGGTCCTGGCTTCGGCTGCTTCGCCGCGCGCCTGCAGCACTTCATATGAGCCGAGCTTCTGCTTCTGACGCTGCCAGTCGGGCTTCGCGGCCTCGACGCGCGCGGTGGCCGTCGCCAGCAGATTGCGCTGCTGTTCGATGGCGGCGTCGAGCGTGTCGATGAACGCCTGGAAGTTGCGCATGTTGCCCGCGGGCATGCCCGTCTGGGCGGTCGCCGTGAAGCGCGCGTGATATTCGTCGCGATACTGCACGAGGGCGTCGAGTTGCGCCTGCACATCGTTGCGCTCGCGCTGCGCGCGGCCCAGACGTTGCGCGGCGGCGTCGACATCGTCCTGGGCCAGGCCGATTAGGGTCTTGATCGGAAAGTGTTTCGCCATCGTCAGCCTCCTTGGGCAAACAGCGCGTCCAGCATCTCGAGACTCGGTTCAAAGTTCGCGCACTCGCGAAAACCTTGCTGCAAAAATGCTTCCATCCGCGGATACAGCGCGATGGCGCGGTCGAGCAGCGCGTCGCGCCCGCTCGAATACGCACCGACGTTGATCAGATCGCGGTTGCGCTGATAGCGCGACAGCATCTGCTTGAACATACGCGTCTTGTCCAGATGGTTATCGTCGATCAGCGCGGTCATTGCCCGGCTAATCGACGCTTCGATGTCGATGGCCGGATAGTGGCCGGCTTCAGCCAGCGAGCGCGACAGCACGATGTGGCCGTCCAGAATCGCTCGCGCGGAGTCGGCGATCGGGTCCTGCTGGTCGTCGCCCTCGGTCAGCACGGTGTAGAACGCGGTGATCGAACCGCCGCCCGCCGGGCCGTTGCCCGTGCGCTCGACGAGCGCCGGCAGCTTGGCGAACACCGAAGGCGGATAGCCCTTGGTGGCGGGCGGCTCGCCCACGGCCAGCGCGATCTCGCGCTGCGCCATTGCGTAGCGGGTCAGCGAATCCATCAGCAGCAGCACATGCTTGCCCTGGTCACGGAAATATTCGGCGAGCGAGGTCGAATACGACGCGGCCTGCATCCGCAGAAGCGGCGAGACGTCGGCGGGCGCGGCGATCACCACGGAGCGCGCCAAACCTTCCTCGCCGAGAATCTGCTCGATGAATTCCTTCACTTCGCGGCCGCGTTCGCCGATCAGGCCGATCACGATCACCTCGGCGCTGGTGTAGCGCGCCATCGTGCCGAGCAGCACCGATTTACCGACGCCCGAACCAGCGAACAGGCCCATGCGCTGACCACGTCCGACCGTCAGCAGCGCGTTGATCGCGCGCACGCCGACGTCGAGCACCTTGTGGATCGGTTCGCGATTCAGCGGATTGATGACCGGTGCGGACAACGGCGCGTCGGCATGCGCGCCAAGCGGGCCGAGTCCGTCGAGCGGACGGCCGGACGCATCCAGCACGCGGCCGAGCAATTCCCAGCCGACCGGCAGACGTTTCGCGCCCGCCATCGGATCGGCGATCGGCGCGCTTTCGAGCGGATAGACGCGCGCGCCGGGCAGCAGGCCGATCACTTCGGTGGTCGGCATCAGAAACAGTTTGTCGCCGGAGAAGCCGACCACTTCGGCTTCGGCCATTGGCAGTGAACTGCCTTGCGGCAGTTCGATCATCACTTCCGCGCCCACCGAAAGGCGCAGGCCGACGGCTTCCAGCACGAGGCCGGCGGCGCGCGTGAGACGACCGCAGGCGCGCATCGGCTTGGCGATCGCATTGCGCGCGCGCAGCGCGTCGAGGCGGCCGCGCCAGGCCTGCATGTGCGGGTTGCTGTCGAGCGCGGGGTCGTACGGGGGGAAGGGAACAGCGGCGGGAGCGGGGCTCGAAGGGGCGGCGTCGTGGCTTACGGCGGCTCCCGTCGCCGGATGGGCATGCGCCGGATCGCGCAGGGCGGCTTCAATGGCGGCGACCGCCGCCGCGGCGGGTGTGACCGCGGCCGGCACGTCTGCCAGCGCCTCGGCGCCGAACGATGCCAGCGCCAGTTCGCGTTCGAGCGGCGTCAGATCGCTGGCGCGAATCTCTTCGAGCGTCGGCTTCACCATGTGCTCACCTTGCCGAGTGCGGCGGCCACGCGCTCCCAGCGCGTATCGATGCCGGCGTCCACTTCGCCGGTTCCGGCCTGCGCGCGGCAGCCGCCGCGCTCCACGGCCGGATCGGTTCGCACGGTCCAGCCGCGCGTTTGCAGTTCTTCCATCAGATAGGCTTCGACCACCGGCAGATCGGCGGGACTCACGATCAGGGCCGGCGCGCCGACCAGCGTGGGCTCGCTCGCCAGCACCTCACGCGCGGCGGCGATCAGCGCGGTCGGGTCGTGCTGCACGTGCTGACGCACCACCTGCTGCGCGATGTCGAGCGCCAGTGCGACCAGCGTTTCGGAGATCGCGCCCTGGGCGCCGTCTAACGCCGACTTGAAAGTTTCAGCCAGCGCGGCGAGCCGCGCCGCTTCTTCGCGCGCTTCGCTCTGGCCTTGCTCGAAGCCCTGCGCATGACCTTGCTCGTAGCCGGCCTGGTAGCCGAGCGCCTGACCGGCCACGTGGCCGGAGGCGATGCCCTGTGCATGCGCGGCGTCGCGCAGACGTTCGAGTTCGGCCTCGAACGCGCCGTCGTCGACTTCGGGTTCGGGCGGTGCCGGCGGTACTGGATCGAACGAAGCCATCTCCCAGCGCTGGTAGGCCGAGAGGCTTTCCTTCGCCGAGGAGTTCTGATCAGACATATGCATCTTCGGCCTTGCCGCCTAGAACGATCTGGCCGCCTTCGGCCAGGTTGCGCACGATCTGCAGGATGCGGCGCTGCTGCGTCTCGACTTCGGAGACGCGTACCGGACCGCGCGCGTCGAGGTCTTCGGCGAGCAGTTCGGCAGCACGCTGCGACATGTTCGACAGGAACTTCTGGCGCAGCGCGGGCGGCGCGCCCTTCAGCGAGATGATCAACGCCTCGGACTCGACTTCCTTCAGCAGCAGCTGAATTGCGCGGTCTTCCAGATCGAGCAGGTTCTCGAACACAAACATCTGATCAATGATCTTCTGCGCAAGTTCCGCGTCGTACTGGCGAACGTTCTCGATGACGCCTTCTTCATGGTTGCTCGACATGAAGTTGAGAATTTCGGCCGCCGTGCGGATCCCGCCCATCGGGCTGCGTTTGAGGTTGTCGCTGCCGGACAGGAGGCCTGTCAGCACGTCGTCGAGTTCGCGCAGCGCGGCCGGCTGGATGCCGTCGAGCGTCGCGATCCGCAGCAGCACGTCGTTGCGCAGCCGCTCCGTGAAGCAGGCGACGATTTCCGACGCCTGATCGCGATCCAGGTGAACGAGGATGGTCGCGATGATCTGCGGATGCTCGTTCTTGATGAGTTCGGCGACCGCCGCGGAATCCATCCACTTCAGGCCTTCGATACCGCTGGTATCGCTGCCCTGCAAAATCCGGTCGATGATCGCGCCGGCCTTGTCGTCGCCGAGCGCCTTGGTCAGCACCGAACGGATGTACTCGTTCGAATCCAGCGACATGCCGGTGTGCTGCTCGGCCTCGCGTACGAACTCCTGCAGGACTTCGTCGACCTGCTCGCGGGTCACGCTCTTCAGTGCGGCCATCGCGACGCCGATCTTCTGGACTTCGCGCGGCCCGAGGAACTTGAACACCTGCGCGGCTTCTTCCTCGCCGATCGACATCAGCAGGAGCGCGCTCTTCATTACGCCTTCAGCGCTCATCGGACACCCAATTTTTCACGACGGTTGCAACGATCTTCGGATCCTGGCGGGCGATGCTGCGCGCGAATTCCAGGTTCCGCTCATATTTGTGCTTGGAGCTTTCGAGCGCGAGCAGTTCGCTGTCGGTTTCCAGTTCGGCGACCGAGCTTCCGTTCGCGCCCGCGCGCTCGGCGGCGGGGATGCCATCCAGCAGGACCGGCTCGTCCGGCGACGGCAGCGCCCCGGCGACGACCGGCTCCGGCGGCGGGAAAGCGCGGCGCAGCGCCGGCTTGACCATCACGAAGTAAAGGAACAGGGCGACCGCGCCGATGCCGAGGTAGGTGGCGATCTGCTTGGCGAGCGCGATCATGTCCGGCGTGCGCCACCACGGCAGGTCGGCGTTCGGGTCGAGGTCGGTGCTGAACGGGCTGTTGACCACGTTCACCGAGTCACCGCGCGCCGAGTCGAAACCCATTGCGTCCTTGACCAGCTGGTTGACCTGCGCGAGCTTGTCGGCGGTGACCGGCTGCATCGTGGCGTGACCCTTGGCGTCGACCACCCGCATGTAGTTCACCACGACCGCCACCGAGAGACGCTTGATGCCGCCCATCGGCCGCTCGAGGTGCCGCACTGTCTTGTCGAGTTCGTAGTTGGTAGTCGAGTCCTTGCGGTCGCTGACCGGCGTGGTCGTCACGCCGCTCGCGCCGTTCGGCGCGTTGATCGGCGCGGACGCCGGCTGCGGCGGCTGGTTCGACAGCGCGCCCGGCACGCCCGAGGCGGCGCCTTGCGACATTTCGGTGGCGCTGCTCGACTGCTGGCTGCGGATCGCCGCCTGCTGCGGGTTGCCGTTCGGGCCGTAGTTTTCCGAGGTCTGCTCGCTATGCGAGAAGTCGATGTCGGCGCTGACCTGCGAATGCGCGTTGCCCGAGCCGAACAACGGCGAGAGGATCGCGTCGATACGTTGCTGGGTGCTGCGCTCGATCTGCTGGCGGTACTTCAGTTGCGAGGCGTCGAGTCCGCTGCCGGTGGAAGGCTGCGTCAGCAGGTTGCCGTCCTGGTCGAGAATCGTCACGCCCTTGACCGGCATATCCGGCACCGCCGAGGACACCATATGGGTGATCGCCAGCACCTGGCCGTCGTCGAGCGCGCGGCCCGGGTAGAGGTTGACCAGCACGGAGGCGGACGGCGCTTCCTTGTCGCGCACGAAGACGGAGGGTTTCGGGATCGCCAGATGCACGCGAGCCGACTTCACCGACGAGATCGATTCGATCGTGCGCTCCAGCTCGCCTTCCAGGGCGCGCTGATAGTTGATCTGCTCGGCGAACTGGCTGATGCCGAATTTCTGGTTGTCCATCAGCTCGAAGCCGACCGAACCGCTCTTGGGCAGACCTTGCGACGCGAGCCGCAGACGCATCTCATGCACCTGCTCGGCCGGCACGAGGATCGCGCCGCCCGCATCGGAGAACTTATAGGGAATGTTGGCCGCTTGCAGCGCCGTGATGATCGCGCCGCCGTCGCGGTCCGACAGATTGCTGTAGAGCACCTTGTAGTCCGGCGCCCGCGACCACAGGAACAGGCCCGCCACCACGGCGACCAGCAGCGCGACGGCGAAAATCAATGGCGCGCGCGGGTTGCCGCGCATTTGCGCGAGGCCTGACAGACGTTGACCAAAGTTGCCGCCGAGGTTGCCCGAAAGGCCGCCCAGGTCCGCGGCGCCGCCGGCCTGGCCGGCGCCGGCCGCACCGGCGCCAGGCTGCGCGCCGGCCAGGCCCATGCGGGCGTCGGGGTTGATCAAAGAGTTGGCTGACGAATCCATGCGTCGGGTTTCTCCGGGATGCCTTTTGCGTTCTGCCGCTTACCGCGCCGAGGGTCGGCGGGCGTGCGGACAGAGACTTTCACCATTGAAATTATCCGTGGCGCGGCTCAACCCGATTGCTTGAATAGAGCCGGGTTTCCCCCCTAGTTTCGGGGCTTTCCCGTATGGCTGCGGCGCTATGCTTTCGTCCAGATCGGTACGGTTCTGGCATGCCGGTCGTCATTCCCTGGAGAAAACATGACTTTCCCCGTGAACGCGCTCTCGTCGGCGCTGCAACAGATGCAGTCGATGGCGGCGCAAGCGGCCGGCGGCAACAATGCCGTCGCCGACACCTCCGGCGCGGCGACGCCCACCGGTTTTGCCTCGGCGCTGAAAGCCTCGCTGGACAAGATCAGCGGCGATCAGACCAAGGCGATCGGCGAATCAAAGGCGTTCGAACTCGGCGCGTCCAACGTGTCGCTCAACGACGTGATGGTCGATATGCAAAAGGCCAACGTGGGCTTCCAGTTCGGCCTGCAGGTGCGCAACAAGCTGGTGTCCGCCTATAACGACATCATGCAGATGTCGGTATGAGCGCGCCTCGGGCGGCAAGGTTCGTCCGCCCGCCCGAATGCGTGCATGCCGTGTGGCCCTCGCGGGCCGCGCCATTCGGCCCCTTAATCCTCCTTACACCGGCCTAAAGCTTTCCGGCTGCCTATCCGATAACCAGATACAGGCAGCGATCGGGGTGCGGCAACGTGCCCGGATAGGGAGCCACTACCCAACCGCAGTGCAAGACAGGAGGAGCGCCGATGTTTTCCCCAGGACACTCTGGAGCCAATGCGTACGCACGCGTCGGCGTCGAGACAGGGGTGATGGGCGCGAGTCCGCATCGTCTGATCGTGATGTTGTATCAGGGCGCGCGGCAGGCCATCGCGCAGGCGCGCATGCATCTGCAGCAAGGCAATGTGCCGGGTCGTGGAGAGGCGATCGGCAAGGCGATCCAGATCGTCGAAAGCGGGCTGCAGCAGTCGCTCAACCTTGAGGCGGGCGGCGAGATTGCGGAGCGGTTGAATGCGCTATATAGCTATATGTCGCGCCGGCTGCTCGAAGCCAACATAAAACAAAGCGAGGCGATGCTGGTCGAGGTGGATGGCCTTCTGGCGACACTCGAAGAGGCATGGATCGGGATTGCCCCGGAGATCGCGCGGATGGCAGCTCAGCCGGCCGCGGAAAGCATGAGATGACATCGAACGCAGAATACTTCGCCCGATACGAGGCGATTGCAGCGATTTCCTGCCGCATGTTGATGGCTGCCCGGCGCGCACTGTGGAACGATCTGGTCCACTTGCAGGAGGAATACCGCCATCTGGTGGAGGCGTTGCGAGACGCCGAAACCGGCGTGAAGCTCGACGAGGGGGAGCGCCTGCGCAAATACGCGCTGATCCGCCAGATTCTCGCCGACGACGCTGCGATCCGCGATCTGGCGAATCCGCGCATGGCCAGTCTGTCGGCGCTGTTCGCCGGACGGCCGACTCACGTGCTCAAGGAGCTGTACGGGGCGCGCTGAGTTTCGCCGCGCGCGCCGCCTCCGTCTCTATTCATCTGGCTGACTGACTCTGTTTGAGCGCGCCGTCGCCAATGTGACCAAGGAATCGGCATGAACGGAATCGACACGGCCGTCGCTTCGCTGCTCGCGAACCGCGTCGACAGCCTGCTCAACATTGCTCCGGGCAGCGCGGCCGCGTCGCAGACCGGCGCGGCGGGCGTCGATACCACGCCCACCACCTCGACGCCTATTGCCACGCCGGCCCCGCAGGCTTCGGCGCAAACCGCGCTGTCCGCCGTCGCGCTGACGCTCAACGCGATCCTGCGCTCGGGCGGCGAGGCGACGCCCGCCGTGCTCGGGCAAGCGCCGATCTGGCCGGCTGCGCCTGCGCTCGATGTCGAAGTCGGCGCGTTACCGCTGTTCAACTCGCCCGCTGCGGCAACGGCTTCCGCCGGGACCACCGCCAATCCGAATGGCGCTGCAAACGCGGCCACCGCGGCGACCGCGAGTGTGGCGGCAACCCAGGTGCCTGTCGCGGCGCTCGCAGCCGCGCTCGAACAGACGGTCGGCGATAGCGGTCTCTTCTACGAAGCCCATCTCGCGCAATGGCTGGCTGGCCAGCGTCCGCCGGCTTCGCTGGCCGGCGAGGCACAAAACAAGCTGGTGGCCGCCGCCGCGCAATTGCCGCTCGACTGGGCGAACGACGCCGGCGAGGCGTCCGCCGCCAATCCTTCCGCGCGGCAGGGCATGGGCGCGGCGCCGAATGTCTCACCGAACGGCTCGCCAAACGGCCCATCGAACGGCCCACCGAACGGCGCACCGGACGCCGGCGCCGCCGGCCGCGCGATGCCGTCGATCCAGACCGCACAGGCCGCACGATTCATGGCTGGCGAGGTGCTGGCCAGTTCCCTGTCCGACCTGAACGGCCAGCCCGCGCACGCCGGCCTGCATAGCGCGGCGGCGCAATCAGCCGACGGCGGCTCGTCGCAGAATTCGCAGTCGATGGCGGCCGCGGTTCATCCCGCGACCGTGCCGCTGGTGCGTCAGCAGCTCGATCTGCTCGCGACCGGCCAGTTTCGCTGGACCGGCGAAGCATGGCCGGGCGCGCGGCTCGACTGGACCATCGAACAGGACGGCGACGAATGGGATCGCAGCGGCGGCGGCGCGGCGAGTGAGGACGACCAGCCGTGGCGCACGCGCCTCACGCTGTCGCTGCCGACACTCGGCACCGTCGATGCGGAACTGACGCTGACCGGCACGCGGCTCATCGCGCGAGTGCAGGCCAGCCCCGGCGGGGCGGCGCGCCTCGCCACGCAGGGCGAGAGCTTCCGCCAGCGGCTCGCGGCGGCGGGCATCGAATTGAATGGCTTGACGATTCGCGAGATCGGCGGCGGTGCGCCGGTCACTGGCGCCAACGCGGCCGGTGCGGCCGCGGCCGCTCAGGCGGCGGCGTCGGCCTATGTGAAGTCGGCTTCGGCGGCGAGTCCGGCTGCGGCGAGCGCCGACCGGGCCACGACTGTACGCCGCGCGGCACGCTCCGCCCGTACCGAAGCCGCGTCGCCCGACGATTTCGATTGGGACCTGTCATGAGCCGCAAGCACCGCCGCAGCGCGGCCGCGCTCGTCTACGACTCGCAAGGGGGCGATCCCGCGCCGCGCGTGATCGCCAAAGGCTACGGGATGCTGGCCGAGATGATCGTGCAGCGGGCCAAGGAAGCCGGCCTGTATGTGCACGAGGCGCCCGAAATGGTGTCGCTGCTGATGCAGGTAGACCTCGACGCGCGGATTCCGCCGCAGCTCTATCAGGCCGTGGCGGAGTTGCTTGCGTGGCTGCATCGGCTGGAAAGCGGTGCGGAGAACGAACCGGCGCACGCCGCGAATGCCGATGCACGCGATGTCATCGACGTGGTGGCCACCGAAGTGGACGGCGGCACCGCGGCGCGTTGAGCCGTTGAGGGTCAGAAGCGCATCATCAGTTTCAGCAGCGCATTCACCCGTTTGCCGTACGGCGGCGAAATCCACCCGCGCGCGTTCAGGCGCGCCTGCGTCAGCACCGGCTTCATCTTCGAGAACGTCACGAAGCCCTCGTAGCCGTGATACGCACCCATCCCGCTCGCTCCGACGCCGCCGAACGGCAGGCTTTCGCACGCCAGATGCATCAGCGTCTCGTTGATCGCCATGCCCCCGGCGATCGTTTCGTGCGTCACGCGGTCGATGGTGGCCGCGTCGTCGGCATAGAGATACAGCGCGAGCGGACGGGGACGGGCGTTGATCCATGCGATTGCGTCGTCGAGCGTGTCGTAAGGGACGATCGGCAACAGCGGCCCGAAGATTTCCTCCTGCATCAGCGCGCACGCGCCCGGCGCATTCGTGACGGCGATCAGCGGATAGCGGCGGCTCGCCGCATCGGGCGAGCTGTCGGTGAGCGCATGCAGTTGCGCGCCGGCACCCTGGGCTTCGTCGGCGAGACGCTCGAGGCGCGCGAAGTGACGCTCCGAAATGATCGTCGTGTAATCCAGGTTGCTGGCGAAGTTCGGGTACATGCGGGCCATCCGCGCGCGCGCCCGTTCGACGAAGGCCTGCTCCTTGCCGCGCGGCACCAGCACGTAGTCCGGCGCGACGCAGGTTTGCCCCGCGTTGAGCGTCTTGCCGGCGATCAGGTTGTCCACCGCGTTGTCGAAGCGCGCATGCGCACCGATGATGGCCGGCGACTTGCCGCCCAGTTCGAGCGTGACCGGCGTCAGATGCTCGGCGGCGGCGCGCATCACCTCGTGGCCGACCTTGGTCGAGCCGGTGAACAGCAGATGGTCGAACGGCTGCGCGCTGAACGCGGCGGCGAGCGCGGCGTCGCCGTTCACTACCGCGACGTGATCGCGTGCGAAGGTCTGGCCGATCAACTGCTCGAACAGCGCCGAGGTGCGGGGCGTCAGTTCGGACATTTTGATGATCGCGCGATTGCCCGCGGTCAACGCGCTGATCAGCGGCCCGACGGCGAGCAGCACGGGATAATTCCACGGCACGATGATGCCGACCACGCCGAGCGGCTGCGGCACGACTTTCGCGCGCGCCGGCAGCAGCCATTTGTTGGTGCTGCGGCGCTGCGCTTTCATCCAGCGCTTGCCGTGCCGAAGGGCGGCGTCGATTTCCTCTTTGACCAGCAGGAATTCGGCGAGCAGCACTTCCTGCTTCGCGCGATTGCCGAAGTCGAGGTTCATGGCGTCGGCGAGCGCGTCGCGATTGTCGAGCATGACTTTGCGCAGCGCTTTCAGATGCGCCGCACGGGTTTCCCACGACGGGTACGGCGCGCGCAAATAAGCATGGCGCTGATCGCGAAGCAGCGCTTCGAGCGCGGCGACTTCCGGCAGATCGTTCTTCATGTGTGTCCACTCCCTGATGGATTGCGTTGCGCGTGGAGTCGCGCTTTTATTGGATGCGTTTGCGCTGCTGCGCGGTGTCACTCAAGCGTGCTGAATGTCAGACAGGAAAAGCGCGTTCGACGATCGCCGCGTGATCGAACGTGGCCGGCAGCGTGCCGTACACACGGCCGCTCTCGCCGCAGCCGTCGGCAAGACGTGTGGCAATGAACGCCTCGGCGACTTCGCCGGGCGCATGCTCGAGCAGCAACGTAGCCTGCGCGATCAGCACGACCTGTTGTGCGATCCGCCGCGCCGACGCCTCGCGATGTTCGGCCGGTCCGTTGAGCGCGGCGGCGAGCTTGCCGAGCGCGGCGCTCAAGGCCGGGTGCGCCTGAGCTTGTGCCTGCCAGGCGGCGAACAAGGCCTGCGCCGCTTCCGGTTCGCGCTCCATGGCGCGCAGCACGTCGAGGCACATCACGTTGCCGGAGCCTTCCCAGATCGAATTCACGGGCGCTTCACGATAGAAGCGCGCCATCGGACCGGTTTCGACGTAGCCGTTGCCGCCCCAGACTTCCATCGCTTCGCCGGTGAATTCCAGCGCGCGCTTGCAGACCCAGTACTTCGCGGCGGGCGTGACGATGCGCCGCCACGCGCGCTCGGCGAGCGAGGTGGAGGCGGCGTCGGTGGAGTCTTCGAAAGCGCGCGCGAGACGCATGAACAGCACCGTCGCCGCTTCCGATTCCAAGGCCAGATCGGCCAGCACGTTGCGCATTAACGGCTGGTCCGCGAGATGCCGGCCGAACGCGCTGCGATGACGCGCATGGTGGATGGCCTGCACGAGCGCCGCGCGCATCAGGGCCGCGCTGCCGATCACGCAGTCGAGCCGCGTGTAATTTGCCATTTCGATGATGGTCGGCACGCCGCGCCCTTCGTCGCCGATCATGATGCCGAACGCGTCGAGAAATTCGACTTCGCTGCTCGCGTTCGAGCGATTGCCGAGCTTGTCTTTCAGACGCTGAATCTGCACGCCGTTTTTTCTGCCGTCCGGCGCGAAGCGCGGCACGAAGAAGCACGAGATGCCTTCGTGATCGTCGGTTCGGGCGAGCACGAGATGAGCGTCGCACTGCGGCGCGGAAAAAAACCACTTGTGGCCGACCAGCCGGTAGGCGGCGCCGCGGCCGCTGCCGGCCGTGGCATAGGCGCGCGTCTGATTGCTGCGCACGTCCGAGCCGCCTTGCTTCTCGGTCATGCCCATGCCGATCATCGCGGAACTCTTGTGTTTGAGCGGCACGTCGCGCGGATCGTGCTCGCGCGCATAGAGCTTGTCGCGCAGCGTGGCGAATAGCGCGGGTTCGCGTTGCAACACGGGGATGCTCGCGAAGGTCATGGTCAGCGGGCAGAGCGAGCCGGATTCGATTTGCGCGTGCAGGAAGTAGCCGGCGCAGCGCGCCACCATCGCGCCGCGTTGCGGATCGGAAAAGGGCAGGGCATGCAAACCCTCGCGGCGCAGAAGCGCAAGAAGCGAATGCCACGACGGATGAAACTCCAGCGCGTCGATGCGCTCGCCGCGCGGGCTATGCGTGAGCAATTCGGGCGTATGGCGGTTGGCGAGGTCGGCGAGCGCCAGCGTCTCGGGCGTGGTGAGCGCCGCGCCGTGCCGCAGCAACGCGCCGCGATGCCACGCGGCGCCGTCGCGTTCGAGGGCGGCGGATAACGCGGCGTCGCTGGAAAAGAGGTTGTAGTCCGCCAGCGGCGGAGCCTGATTGGTCACCTCGTGGGTCTGGCCGAAGCTGTGCGGTTGCATCTGCTGTCTCCGTTCAACGCATGCTCGCCGGCGTCGATCGACGGTGCGCTGTTTAATCGTTGCGTGTCGTGCCGCGCACTGCGAGGACGGCGCGTGCAGCGCCGTGTTTGAATGCCCTGCGCGGCCGCCTGGCGGGCGCCTGCGCGTCTTTCATCATAGGGTCGCGGCGGCCCTTCCGTTTAGAGGAATCGCTCTGGCGTGAACCCGCCGCGGCATCCTAACGCTCCCTACAATGCCGGTAAAACACAGGTAGACAAGTGTTCTGCAGTTGCCTGCAGGGGATCGGAGAAAGCGCTTTGATTGGGACCAGTGTAGCGCGCTAAAAGCGTGAAATCGGGTCGACAGTTCAGCGCTCACTCCGATCGACGGAGACAGGGTTCGCGAGCAACGCGGCCCACATGGAGGAGCGGATGCAATACGACTACATCATCGTCGGTGCAGGCTCGGGCGGTTGCTCGCTGGCGAGCCGTCTCGCGGATAGCTGCCCGGACGCGACGATCGCCCTGATCGAAGCCGGCCCGCACACGGACCGCAATCTGTTCGTCAATATGCCGGTCGGCGTTGCGGCGGTGGTGCCGCACAAGCTCAAAACCAACTACGGCTATCTGACCACGCCGCAGCCGGGGCTCGGCGGACGGCAAGGGTATCAGCCGCGTGGGCGCGGTTTCGGCGGATCGAGTGCGATCAACGCGATGATCTACACGCGCGGCCATCCGCTCGATTACGACGAATGGGCGAAGCTGGGTTGCGAGGGCTGGTCGTGGGCAGAGGTGCTGCCGTATTTCCGCCGCGCCGAAGGCAATGAGCGCGGCGCCGATGCGTGGCACGGCGATAGCGGCCCGCTCACCGTCTCCGATCTGCGCTACCAGAATCCGTTTTCGCGGCGCTTCGTGCAGGCGGCGATGGAAGCCGGTTACAAGCCGAATAGCGACTTCAACGGCGCCGAGCAGGAAGGCATTGGCTTCTACCAGGTGACGCAGCGCGACGGGCGCCGCTGCAGCGTGGCGCGAGCCTATATCTACGATCGCGCGCGCCCCAATCTGCACACGATCGCCGACGCGACGGTGCTGCGCGTGGTCTTCGACGGCAAGCGCGCGAGCGGTGTCGAGATCGTGCGCGGTGGCCGCACCGAAACGCTTGCGGCGCGCGCGGAGGTGGTGCTCGCGGCGGGCGCGTTCAATTCGCCGCAACTGCTGATGTGCTCGGGCATCGGGCCGGCGGCGCACTTGCAGTCGCTCGGCATCGCCGTGCTGCACGACGCGCCGGAGGTCGGGCAGAACCTGATCGACCACGTCGATTTCACGATCAACAAACGGGTTGCGTCGATCGAGCCGACCGGTTTTTCGATTCGCGGCATTGCGCGGATGCTGCCGCAGTTCGTGACCTTCATGCGCCACGGGCGCGGCATGCTGTCGAGCAATGTCGCCGAGGCGGGTGGTTTTCTGAAGAGCAGCCCGACGCTCGACCGGCCGGACCTGCAGTTGCATTTCTGCGCGGCCATTGTCGACGACCACAACCGCCATATGCACTGGGGCCATGGTTATTCGCTGCACGTGTGCGTCTTGCGGCCGCATAGCCGCGGCACCGTGACGCTGGGGAGTGCCGATGCGCGCACTGCGCCCGTGATCGATCCGCGCTTTTTCAGCGATTCGCGCGACCTGGACCTGCTGGTGGAAGGCGCGCAGATGGCGCGGCGCATCCTCGATGCGCCCTCGCTCGCGCTGCACGGCGGCACTGAGTTGTATACGCGTCCTGGCCAGTCGGAAGCGGAATTGCGCCGCGTCATCGCCGAGCATGCCGACACGATCTATCACCCGGTGGCGACGTGCCGGATGGGCGGCGACGCCCGGTCGGTGGTCGATCCGCAATTGCGGGTGCGGGGCGTGACCGGGCTGCGGATCGTCGATGCTTCGGTGATGCCGACGCTGATCGGCGGCAACACCAATTCGCCGACGGTGATGATCGGCGAGCGCGCGGCCGAGCTGATCGCGGCGGCTCGGCGCGAGTTCCAGGCGGAGCTGAAGGTGGCGTCCGCGGACGGAATTCGCATGGCGACGAATGCCGCGTGAGTTTAGTCGCCCGCGCCGACCAAAGAGAGCCAGCTCAGCTTCACCGTCGACGCTGCGGCAAACCAACGGTCATGGCCGGTTGATTCGCTGATCGCGCAAGGCCACGGCGAGACGCATCCGGTCGCGAGCAAGGCCACGGCGAGCGGTCGCGTTGCCAACCGCCGCATCGAGTTTGTCGCGCAGCAGTAGTCGCGATTGCGGCGAGTGATGCAAGACATGCCACCGGCTCTGCGCGGCGGCGGTATGTCTTCATTCGGCGGGCGGTACGGGAAACGGCGTCGTGATGCCGGCCACGCCAATGCCCGGTGCCAGCATGAAATCGTCGCCTGCCTGGCCGGGCAACGCCTCGCGGGCGACTTCGAGCCATGCGCGCGCGGCGTGCGACAGGTAGCCATTGCGTCGCCAGCCGATCGCCATTTCCCACGGAATCTCAGGCTCGACCACCGGCCGGCAGGTGAACTTCGCAGGGTCGAGCCGCCGGCAATACGGCGCTGGCAACAGGGCGATGCCGACACCGGCCAGCACGAGCGCCGCCATGAAATCCCAATGTCCGCTGCGCCCGACAATGGTCGGCGCAAAGCCAGCCGAACGGCACGCGTTCAACACCACGTCATTGAGCGCGAGACTTTCGCCGTAGAACACGAACGGATCGTCGGCGAGTTGGGCGAGCGGCACCTCGTGCAGGTCGTCCCAGCGTGAACCCGCGCGCGCGACGAGCCACAGGAGCTGGCGCGTCACCGGCAGCACGTCGATATTTTCCGGGTCGACGGGTTGCAGCACGCCGCCCAACTCCAGTTCGCCGTTGATCAGCGCCGCTTCGATGGCGCGCGAACCTTGCTCGAACAGCTTGAGCTCGATTTTCGGGTAACGCTGGCGGAATGCGGCGATGGCCGGCGTGAAAAGCGAGCCGCCCATGGGCGGAATGCCGATGGTGAGTTGGCCGCGGCCGAGCGTGTCGAGGTCGTTCAGTTCAGCCTGCAACTGCGCGTGCGCCGCCAGCACGTCCTGACCGCGCTGGTAGACGATCCGGCCGGCATCGGTCAGCACCATCTGCCGCCCGTCGCGCAACAGTAGCGGGGAGCCGATTTCGTCCTCCAGCGACTTGACCATTTTGCTGATGGTCGGCTGCGTGACGAACATCTGCTCGGCGGCGACGGTGAAACTCTGCTGGCGCACCACTTCGACGAAATACCGCAGCGCTCGTAGTTCCACGATCTCAAACTCCAGAATTCCAAATTGGAATGATCGGAGTGATTGTAAGTCATCGTATTTATGTCGCGGCAAGCCTTAGCGCAGTCTTCACCGACTTTCGCTGGCCGCGCGCTCATGACATAGCCGGTGCTGGAGTTGCGCTTCTGACGGGGCGCAAGGCACCTCAGCCATTTCAAGATGCGCTCGGTGGCAAGCGGAATAACATCGACGGTTCTTCACCGTAGACACGCTCATCGCGCCCGTTCATTCATGACTCCCGTTTCGATCATCATTCCCTGCTACAACGGCGCGGCGACGCTCGTTCGCGCTTTGCACAGTTGCCGGATTCAGCCCGAGGCCGCACAGATCATCGTGGTGGACGATGGTTCGACCGATGCCTCCGCGGACCTCGTCGCCCAATGCGGCAGCCTCGACGCGCGCGTGTGCCTGCTGCGGATGCCGTACAACGGCGGCGCGGCGCGAGCGCGCAACTGGGGCGCGATGCATGCGTCGCACGATCTGCTCGCCTTCCTCGACGCCGACGACGAATACCTGCCCGGCGCTGTCGGCGCCGCGAGCACGTTCCTCGCGCAACACCCCAACGAAATGTCCGTGCGTCTCGACGTGGAGTACACGGATTTTCCGCGTGTGCTTACCGCTCACCCCGACTTCGCCGCACATGCGGCGACGCTCAGCAATACGGTGCCGAGCAGCCTGTTCATTCGCCGCTCGGCGTACCTCGCGCTCGGCGGCTTTCCAATGGACGAAGGGTTTCGCCGCATTGGCGGCGAAGATGGCGCGTTTTCCTGGGCGCTGCGCGATATTTTCGGCAACCCGCGTCTGGATGATGCCAAGCGCGTGCGCATGCATTACCACGCCGACATTCACGCGGAGCGCTACTTTCGCATTGCGCTGGGTCTGCAAACCGCCAATCCCGACGATACCGCCGATGCCTTTCATCTCTCCCGCCAGTTTCTTGACACGGCGAGCGCCGGCATCGCGCAATTGCGCGCGGCAAAAGTGATGCTTCACGCTCCCGCACAGGCCGCACCGATCGCGCCGGGGAGCGCTTTATAAGCCGTCGCGGCGGCCGAACCCAAGCGCGCCGCGCCCGTTCTCCCCGCGCGCGGCGGCAAAGTCGAAACCCGATCCGCGCCCCGAAGCCATCTCGATTTGCTACAATCGCCGTTCGTCTTCGAGGAGCGTTGCGACGGGTACCGCGAATCAGCATATTCGCCGGCCGCCCGCCAGGCTCGAAGGCTTCAATCGGAGGTCGGTTGCGCACAGCGCTTTCCGGTCCACCGCATCGAACCGCGCTCACGTCAAATTTCTAGTCAATTTCTTAGAAAGGAGGGCGTGATGAACGCCGCAGTTATCGATTCCCAAACTTCCCAGGATTTCGTTGTTGCCGACATGTCGCTTGCCGACTGGGGCCGCAAGGAACTGAACATTGCCGAGACGGAAATGCCCGGCCTCGTGCAGACGCGTGAAGAGTACAAGGCGCAGCAGCCGCTGAAGGGCGCGCGCGTCGCAGGTTCGCTGCACATGACGATCCAGACCGGCGTGCTGATCGAGACGCTGACGGCGCTCGGCGCGGACGTGCGCTGGGCCTCGTGCAACATCTTCTCGACGCAGGACCACGCCGCCGCGGCAATCGCCAAGGCCGGCACGCCGGTGTTCGCATTCAAGGGCGAATCGCTCGACGAATACTGGGAATTCTCGCACCGCATTTTCGAATGGCCGAACGGCGAATTCGCCAACATGATCCTCGACGACGGCGGCGACGCCACGTTGCTGCTGATCCTCGGCTCGAAGGCCGAGAAAGACCGCTCGGTGATCTCGAAGCCGACCAACGAGGAAGAAGTCGCGCTGTACAAGTCGATCGAACGTCATCTGGACGCCGACCCGACGTGGTACTCCACGCGCCTCGCGCACATTCAGGGCGTGACCGAAGAAACCACGACCGGCGTGCACCGTCTGTATCAGATGGAAAAAGAAGGCCGCCTGCCGTTCCCGGCGATCAACGTCAACGACTCGGTCACCAAGTCGAAGTTCGACAACCTGTACGGTTGCCGTGAGTCGCTGGTCGACGGCATCAAGCGCGCGACCGACGTGATGATCGCGGGCAAGATCGCCGTGGTGGCCGGTTATGGCGACGTGGGCAAGGGCTGCGCGCAATCGCTGCGTGGTCTGGGCGCGACCGTATGGGTCACCGAAATCGATCCGATCTGCGCGCTGCAGGCCGCGATGGAAGGCTACCGCGTCGTGACGATGGAATACGCGGCGGACAAGGCCGACATCTTCGTGACGGCGACCGGCAACTACCACGTGATCGGCCACGACCACATGAAGGCGATGCGCCACAACGCGATCGTCTGCAACATTGGTCACTTCGACTCGGAAATCGACGTTGCGTCGACCCGTCAGTACCAGTGGGACAACATCAAGCCGCAAGTCGACCACATCATTTTCCCGGACGGCAAGCGCGTCATTCTGCTGGCTGAAGGCCGCCTCGTGAACCTGGGTTGCGCGACGGGCCACCCGTCGTTCGTGATGTCGAACTCGTTCACGAACCAGACGCTCGCGCAGATCGAACTGTTCACGCAAGGCAAGAAGTACGAAAACAAGGTGTACGTGTTGCCGAAGCATCTGGACGAGAAGGTCGCACGCCTGCATCTGGCGCGCATCGGCGCGAACCTGACCGTGCTGTCGGACGAGCAGGCTGGCTACATCGGCGTCGACAAGAACGGTCCGTTCAAGCCGAACCACTATCGCTATTAAGCACGCCGCAGGCGGTTTGACAGCATGACAGTTGGAAGACAGGGCGGCGCATCATGCGCCGCTTTGTTCGCCAAGCCGCCTTTTTTCGCGCGTTTTCCCCGTTATCGGACATCCTGCCAAAGGAGCTCTACATGACCTTGCTGCTGACCTGGCTGATCAACGCGCTTGCGCTCCTGATCATCACCTACCTCGTTCCGTCGATTCATATCCGCAGTTTCGGCACCGCGCTGATCGTCGCGGTGGTGCTCGGGTTGATCAATACGATCCTGCGGCCGGTGCTGATCCTGCTGACGCTGCCCGTGACGATTCTCACGCTCGGACTCTTCATTCTGGTGGTCAACGCGCTGTGCTTCTGGCTGTGCGCTTCGCTGCTGAAGGGCTTTGAAGTGTCGGGATTCTGGTCGGCGTTCTTCGGCTCGATTCTGTACAGCATCGTTTCGTGGCTGCTGTCCGCGCTCATTTTCGGCAACCGCAGTCTCGGTTGACCCACTGAATCATGAACCCGATCGAACTTTCATTCGAATTCTTCCCGCCGAAAACGCAGGAAGGCGTCGACAAGCTGCGCGCCACGCGCGCCCAGCTCGCCACGCTCAAGCCCAAGTTCGTGTCCGTCACGTTCGGCGCCGGCGGCTCGACGCAACAGGGCACGCTCGATACCGTCGTCGATATGGCGAAGGAAGGGCTCGAAGCGGCGCCGCACGTGTCGTGCATCGGCTCGTCGAAAGAGAGCCTGCGCGCTATTCTCGACGAGTACCGCGCGCATGGCATCCGCCATATCGTCGCGCTGCGCGGCGATCTGCCGTCCGGCATGGGCGAAGTCGGCGAGTTGCGTTACGCGTCGGAACTGGTGAGCTTTATCCGCGCCGAGTTTGGCGACTGGTTCTGGATCGAAGTGGCCGGCTACCCGGAATACCACCCGCAGTCGCGCTCGCCGCGTCAGGATCTGGACAACTTCGCTCGCAAGGTGAAGGCCGGCGCCAATTCGGCGATCACGCAGTATTTCTTCAACGCGGACGCCTACTTCCGTTTCGTCGACGACGCGCGCAAGCTCGGCGTGGACGTGCCGATCGTGCCGGGCATCATGCCGATCACGAACTTCTCGCAGCTGATGCGTTTCTCGGAGATGTGCGGCGCTGAAGTGCCGCGCTGGATCGCGCGCCGGCTGGAGAGCTTCGGCGACGACCGCGAGTCGATTCGCGCATTCGGGCTGGATGTGGTGACGGACCTGTGCGGGCGTCTGATCGATGCCAAGGTGCCGGGCCTGCACTTCTACACGTTGAATGGCGCCGCTGCGACCAAAGCGATCTGCGAACGGTTGAACACGTAAGATTCGCATCACGTCGTTGAGACGAAACCGCGCGGCTGTTTTTAGCCGCGCGGTTTTTTTTCGCGCTGCGAATGGCGGCCCGGGCGTTCATGCGAATGCGGGGCTCCGCCGTGCGACCGCAGCTGTGATGACGCAAACCGTCGCTCGCACGCCCGTTGCGAGAGTCGCTGCGTCGCAACAAACCCAGGGTTCCGCGCCAACCTTGCGGCGCGTAAGCCCGCATTGAACCCGAATTTTGTGCTGTCTATGATCAAAGCGCAGCTGACGTGGCTGCTGTGCGGAGAACGTAATGACGGTATCCAAGTTGCTGTTTGCAGTTCGCCAAACCTGTCTTCCAGCGCTGAGCGCCTGCGCGGTGCTGACTGCGGGCCTGTCCCCCGCCGCCGCCAATGCGGCCACGCTGCCCGACAAGACCCTCGTGTTCTGCTCCGAAGGCAGTCCGGCGGGCTTCGACAGTGCGCAGTACACCACCAGCGTCGAATTCAGCGCGGGCTCGTACACGGTCTACAACCGGCTGATCGAGTTCGCGCACGGCAGCACGGATATCGAACCGAGTCTGGCCGAAAAGTGGGATGTGTCGCCCGACGGGCTGACGTATACGTTTCATTTGCGCCACGGTGTGAAATTCCAGACCACCTCGTTTTTCAAGCCGACGCGCGAATTCAACGCGGACGACGTCGTCTTCACTTATCAACGGATGCTCGATCCGGAGCAGCCGTTCCGCAAGGCGTATTCGGTGCCGTTCCCGTATTTCACCGATCTCGGCCTCGCCAAGAACATTGCGAAGATCGAAAAGGTCGATCCGTACACGGTCAAGTTCACGCTGAAAGAAGTCGATGCGCCGTTTTTACAACAGATCGCGATGCCGTTCGCATCGATCCTCTCGGCGGAATACGGCGATCAGTTATTGAAAGCGGGTAAAGCGTCGGATATCAATCAATATCCGGTCGGCACCGGCCCATTCATTTTCCGCAGCTATACGAAAGACGATACGATTCGCTTCGACGGTAATCCCGATTACTGGAAGCCGGGTATCGTCAAAGTCAGCAAACTGATATTCGCGATTACCGTCGATCCGGCCGTGCGCCTGCAAAAACTCAAGCGCGGGGAATGCCAGGTGATGGCGTATCCGCGTCCCGCTGATATTCCGGCGGTAAAAGCCGACGCGTCGCTGGCCATGCCGAACCAGGTGGGTTTCAACCTCGGCTATATCGCCTACAACACCACCAAGAAACCGCTCGACAATGTGCTGGTGCGCCGTGCGCTCGATATGTCGATCAATAAGAAAGCGATTATCGAATCGGTCTATCAGGGCGCGGGACAAGCGGCGACGAACCCCATGCCGCCGACCCAGTGGGGCTACGACAAGAATCTGAAGGACGCCCCGTTCGACACGGAAAAAGCCAAAGCGCTGCTGAAACAGGCGGGTTATCCAGACGGTTTCGACCTGACGCTGTGGGCCATGCCGGTTCAACGGCCGTATAACCCGAACGCGCGGCTCATGGCGGAAATGCTGCAAGCCGATTGGGCGAAGATCGGCGTCAAGGTGAAGATCGCCACTTATGAATGGGGCGAATATATTCGCCGCGGCCATGCCGGCGAACATGAAGCGATGCTGATCGGCTGGACCGGCGATTATGGCGACCCGGATAACTGGCTCGGCGTATTGCTGGGTTGCGACGCGGTGAACGGCAGTAACTTTTCCAAATGGTGCTACAAGCCTTACGACGATCTGATCAAGAAAGGCCGCGGCACCACCGACCTGCCTGAGCGCACCAAGGCTTATACGGAAGCGCAGGAGATATTCAAAGATCAGGTCCCATTTACGCCGATCGCCCACTCCACGGTCTATCAGCCGATCAGCAAGAACGTCACCGGCTTCAAGATCGACCCGTTCGGCCCGACGCAATTCATGAATGTCGGCCTGAAATAACGCCGGCGGGCCGTTTTTTTGCTTCGGCACCCCTCTGCGGCCGCACGTTCCCGGTAATGCCGGCGTGCGGCCACGCTTATGCCCGATTGGTTTCCGATCGTCAACAGAGGGAATTTCCTCCGCTTGTTGCTGTGAGCCAAGCTCAAGTAATATCGCGCTACGCCGGCGGGAGCCGGCCACGAACCTGGAGGAAACATGAAGCAAAACAATCTGTTGCGCGCCGCGCGTGTTACGACGCTCGTCGCAGCTGCAGCGGCATCGATGGTGGGCGCAAGTGTCGCGCGCGCCGAGATTCCGAATAAAACCCTGGTTTACTGCTCAGAAGGCAGTCCTGCGGGTTTCGATCCGGCCCAGTACACCACGGGCACCGATTTCACGGCTAATACATTCACCGTTTACAACCGTCTCGTCGAATTCGAACGCGGCGGCACCAAGGTCGAACCGGGCCTCGCCGAAAAGTGGGAAGTGTCGGCGGACGGCAAGACGTACACGTTCCACCTGCGTCATGGCGTGAAGTTCCAGACCACGTCGTTCTTCAAGCCGACGCGCGAATTCAATGCGGACGACGTCGTGTTCACGTTCCAGCGCATGCTGGACCCGAACTCGGCCTTTCATAAGGCTTACCCGGTTCAGTTCCCGTACTTCACGGACATGGGCCTCGACAAGCTGATCACCGGCGTCGAAAAGGTCGATCCGTACACGGTCAAGTTCACGCTGAAGGAAGTCAACGCACCGTTCATCCAGAATCTGGCGATGGAATACGCGTCGATTCTGTCTAGCGAATACGGCGACCAGTTGTTGAAGGCCGGCAAGGCTGCCGACATCAACCAGTTCCCGGTCGGCACGGGCCCGTTCATTTTCCGCAGCTACACGAAAGACGCGACGATCCGCTTCGACGGCAATCCGGATTACTGGAAGCCGAACACGGTGAAAATCTCGAAGCTGATCTTCTCGATCACGCCGGACGCCGGCGTGCGCGTGCAGAAGATCAAGCGCGACGAATGCCAGGTGATGAGCTATCCGCGTCCGGCCGACATCGCGCCGCTGAAGGCTGAAGCGAACATCGCGATGCCGTCGCAACCGGGCTTCAACCTCGGCTACCTCGCGTACAACGTGTCGCACAAGCCGGTCGACAAGGTCGAAGTGCGTCAGGCGCTCGACATGGCGATCAACAAGAAGGCGATCATCGAGTCGGTGTACCAGGGCGCGGGCCAGGCTGCCACGAACCCGATGCCGCCGACCCAATGGTCGTACGACAAGAACCTGAAGGGCGCAGCCTACGACGCGGACAAGGCCAAGGCCTTGCTGGCGAAGGCCGGCTACCCGAACGGCTTCGACATCACCCTGTGGGCGATGCCGGTGCAGCGCGCGTACAACCCGAACGCCCGCCTGATGGCGGAAATGATCCAGGCCGACTGGGCCAAGATCGGCGTGAAGGCCAAGATCGTCACGTATGAGTGGGGCGAGTACATCAAGCGCGCTCACGCAGGTGAAGACGACACGATGCTGATCGGCTGGACCGGCGACAACGGCGATCCGGACAACTGGCTCGGCACGCTGCTCGGCTGCGAAGCGGTGAACGGCAACAACTTCTCGAAGTGGTGCTACAAGCCGTTTGACGACCTGATCCAGAAGGGCCGCGTCACGTCCGATCAGGGCGCGCGCACCACGGCTTATATGCAGGCGCAGCAGATCTTCGCGCAGCAACTGCCGTTCTCGCCGATCGCTCACTCTACGGTGTACCAGCCTGTCAGCAAGAAGGTCGTGGACATGCGTATCGAACCGCTCGGCTACGCGCGTTTCGATGGCGTCAGCGTCAAGTAATACACCAAGCAAGTCGTAAAATTCACGCAGTACGCTTTTCGCACGGTTAGAAAACTGGTCGAAATGGTCCGGCGACCGGGGTCACAAGCCCTCGTCGCCGGTTGCGTTTTTTCTTCATCAAGACCATAGGGACAAAACCATGTTCCGCTTTGTTTTGCGCCGCATCGGCATGGTGATTCCGACCTTCATCGGCATCACGATCCTCGCGTTCGCGCTGATTCACCTGATACCGGGCGACCCCATCGAAGTGATGATGGGCGAGCGCGGCGTCGATCCCGCCATGCACGCCGCGGCCATGCACCGGCTCGGGCTCGACGAATCCCTGCCCATGCAGTACGTCCACTACATCGGACGCGCGCTGCACGGCGACCTCGGCACCTCGATCATCACCAACACCAGCGTGATGGGCGAATTCCTCGCACGCTTTCCCGCTACCGTCGAACTGTCGATCTGCGCGATGCTGTTCGCCTTGATCGTCGGCTTGCCGGCGGGCGTGTTCGCGGCCTTGCGGCGCGGCACCGTGGTCGATCACGGCGTGATGGGCACGGCACTCACCGGCTACTCGATGCCGATCTTCTGGTGGGGCTTGATCCTCATCATGGTGTTCTCCGTGAAGCTCGGCTGGACGCCGGTGTCCGGCCGCATCGCGGTCGAATACGACATTCCGCACGTGACCGGCTTCATGCTGATCGACGCCATGATGTCCACCGACGAAGGCGCGTTCAAATCCGCGCTGAGCCATCTGATCCTGCCGGCCATCGTGCTCGGCACGATTCCGCTGGCAGTGGTCGCGCGTATGACGCGTTCGTCGATGCTCGAAGTGCTGCGCGAGGACTACATCCGCACCGCGCGCGCGAAGGGCTTGTCGCCGGGGCGCGTGATCGTCGTGCATGCGTTGCGCAACGCGCTGATTCCGGTCGTGACCGTGATCGGTCTGCAGGTCGGCACGCTGCTCGCGGGCGCGGTGCTCACTGAGACGCTGTTTTCGTGGCCGGGTATCGGCAAGTGGCTGATCGACGCGATCGGCCGGCGCGACTATCCGGTGGTGCAGGGCGGTATTCTGATGATCGCCACGCTGGTCATTGTCGTGAACCTCGTCGTCGATCTGTTGTACGGCGTGTTGAATCCGCGCATCCGCCATACGAGGTAAATATGAACCCCCACGCTCACATTTGTTCGCTGCCCCCCGAGGGGGCGCATGCCTCCCTTGAGGCGGCTCGGCGGGAGGCATACTGATCATGGCAGACATTCAAAACACAGTCCCCCAGTCGGTCACTCCCCCGAGTGGCCGCGCTATCGCCGCCCGAGAATTCTGGGCGAATTTCTCGCGTAACCGTGGCGCGGTCGGCGCCGGTGTCATCGTGCTCGTGCTGATCTTTATCGCGATCTTCGCGCCGTTGATCGCGCCGCACAGCCCGATCGAGCAATACCGCGACTTCGTGAAGATTCCGCCCGCATGGCTCGACGGCGGCAACTGGAAGTTCATTCTCGGCACCGACGAAGCGGGCCGCGACATCCTTTCGCGCCTGATGTACGGCGCGCGGCTCTCGTTCTGGATCGGCTTCGTTTCGGTCGTGCTCGCGCTGATTCCGGGCGTCGTGCTCGGTTTGATCGCGGCATTCTTCGAAAAGTGGGCTGACACGCCGATCATGCGCATCATGGACGTGCTGCTCGCGCTGCCGTCGCTGCTGCTCGCTGTTGCGGTGGTCGCAATCATCGGCCCGGGCCTCGTCAATACCATGCTCGCCATCGCGATCGTCGCGTTGCCCGGCTACGTGCGTTTGACGCGCGCGTCGGCGCAAGGCGAGTTGCAGAAGGAATACGTGACGGCCTCGCGCGTGGCGGGCGCCAGCACCTTGCGTCTGATGTTCTCGCAAGTGCTGCCCAACTGCACCGCACCGCTGATCGTGCAGGCTACGTTGGGCTTTTCGTCGGCGATTCTCGACGCCGCGGCGCTCGGCTTTCTCGGCCTCGGGGTGCAACCGCCTTCGGCGGAGTGGGGCGCGATGCTGGCCTCGGCACGTGACTACATCGACAGCGCATGGTGGATCGTCACGATGCCGGGTCTGTCCATCCTGATCTCGGTGCTCGCGATCAATCTGCTCGGCGACGGGCTGCGCGACGCACTCGATCCCAAACTGAAAAGGATGGCGTAATGAAACAGCCCCCACACTCACTTCATTCGCTGCCCCCCGAGGGGGCAAGTCAGCACGCTTCGGGCGGCCGTGCGCGCGCTGACATGTCTAGCCTATTGACCATCCGCAATCTCGCGGTGGACTTCAACGGACTGCCCGCCGTCGACCGGATCAACCTCGATGTCGCGCCGGGCGAAGTGGTCGGCGTGGTCGGCGAATCGGGCTCGGGCAAGAGCGTGACGATGATGGCGCTGATGGGCCTGATCGACGCGCCCGGCAAAGTGACGGCCGACGAAATCACCTTCAACGGCAAGAACCTGCTGAAGGCCTCGGCGAAGGAACGCCGCAAGATCATCGGCAAAGATATCGCGATGGTGTTCCAGGACGCGCTCACCAGCCTGAATCCGAGCTACACGGTCGGCTATCAGATCAAGGAAGTGCTGAAGCTGCACGAAGGCTTGCGCGGCAGCGCGCTGGACAAGCGCGCTTTGGAACTGCTCGACCAGGTCGGCATTCCGGACGCGAAAAGCCGTATCAGTTCGTTCCCGCATCAGATGTCGGGCGGCATGAACCAGCGCGTGATGATCGCGATGGCGATTGCCTGCAACCCGAAGCTGCTGATCGCCGACGAGCCGACCACCGCGCTCGACGTGACGATCCAGGCGCAGATCATGGAACTGCTGATCAAGCTGCAGAAGGAACGCGGCATGGCGCTCGTGCTGATTTCGCATGATCTGGCGGTGGTGTCCGAGGTCGCGCAACGCGTCGCGGTCATGTACGCTGGCGAAGTGATCGAGACCAACCGCGTGCCGGACATTTTCGCCGCGCCGCATCATCCCTATACGGAAGCGTTGCTGGCGGCGATTCCAGAGCACAATGTCGGCGCCGTGCGGCTGGCGGCCCTGCCGGGCATGGTGCCGGGTCGCGACGACCGTCCGAAGGGCTGTCTGTTCGCACCACGCTGCAAGTACGTGGTCGACGACTGCACCAAGGCGCGGCCCGCGCTCGCGCCGATGGAAGGTCACGCTGAGGTGGCGCGCGTGCGCTGCATCAAACCCCTGAACCTGAGCGGCGACGCCAACATTCACACCCATGGAGGCGCACGATGAACGCAGTACTCGAAACGCGGCGCCAGTCGGACCATGCGGGCGACCACGTACTGGTCGCGGAGCAATTGGCGCGTTATTACACGGTTAAGCGCGGTCTGTTCGCCACCGGCACGGTGAAGGCGCTCAACGGCGTCTCGTTTGCGCTGGAGCGCGGCAAGACCTTGGCCGTGGTCGGTGAATCCGGCTGCGGCAAATCGACGCTCGCGCGTCAACTCACCATGATCGAAGCGCCCAGCGCGGGCCGCTTGCTGATCGACGGTGAAGACGTGGCCGGCGCCGATCACGCGAAGATCGCCGCGCTGCGGCGGCGCGTGCAGATGGTTTTCCAGAACCCGTTTGCCTCGTTGAATCCGCGCAAGACCGTCGAGCAGACGTTGGGCGAGCCGCTCGCGATCAACACGCAACTGAGCCCGACCGAGCGCGCCGAGCGCATCGCGCAGATGATGCGCACCGTCGGCCTGCGTCCGGAACATGCGAAGCGCTATCCGCATATGTTCTCCGGCGGCCAGCGGCAGCGTGTGGCGATTGCGCGCGCGATGATTCTCGACCCGCAGATCGTCGTTGCCGACGAACCCGTGTCGGCGCTCGACGTCTCGATCCAGGCGCAGATTCTGAATCTGTTCATGGACCTGCAGCAGCAGTTCAAGACCAGCTACGTGTTCATCTCGCACAACCTCTCGGTGGTGGAGCATATCGCCGACGATGTGATGGTGATGTACTTCGGCGGCGTGGCGGAGCTCGGCGACAAGAAGCGCATTTTCTCGAAGCCGCGTCATCCGTACACGCGCGCGTTGATGTCGGCGACGCCTTCGATCTTCGAAGCGGATCGCTCGATCAAGATCAAGCTGCAAGGTGAAATGCCGTCGCCGCTGAATCCGCCGTCGGGCTGCACGTTCCATCAACGCTGCCCGTACGCGATCGACCGCTGCCGCAGTGAAGAACCGAAGCTGCGTGAAGTGGATGGCCGCCAGGTGTCGTGTCACCGCGCCGAGGAGGTGGGGGACATGGATGCCTGATGGGGTGGCGGCGCGTCGTCTTACGCGCCGCTTGCGTGATGGCGACCTTGGTGCTGCTTTCTCGCGGCGCTGGAGGGCGCGTGCACTGACCGGTGCCGCGCTCATCGGCGTTTGTTCTGTCTTTCATCCGGGCACGACAGCGATCGGCGTCGCGCATGCCGCCGGTGCCGCCGCCAATACGCCCGCGCAGGCGGGGCGCCCGGCACTGCCGGTGCCCAACATGCCGGCGCCGCCACGCGCCAGCTTGCCGGGTTTCAATCCGCCGCCCGCCTCGCCGGGCACTACGGCGAGCGGCCCGGTGCGCGCGCAGCCGGCGCGCATGCCGTTCTATGTCGCGACTCGCGGCACGATCACCCTCTACGTGCTGGGCACGCTGCACGTCGGCGACCCGGCTGACTACCCCGCCAATCAGCCCTTCCGCGCACCGATCCTCGGCGCACTGGCTGCCTCGCCGACGCTGGCGCTCGAACTCTCACCCGACGAACTGCTTGTTTCGCAAGATGACGTTGCGAAGTACGGCGTCTGCCGGCGCGACTGTCTGCCCGGTCTGCTGCCCGAGCCTTTGTGGCACAAGCTGGCGCT
Source organism: Paraburkholderia sp. RL17-380-BIE-A (assembly GCF_046028085.1). NCBI lineage: Bacteria > Pseudomonadati > Pseudomonadota > Betaproteobacteria > Burkholderiales > Burkholderiaceae > Paraburkholderia > Paraburkholderia sp. RL17-380-BIE-A. The sequence continues at coordinate 66,561 of NZ_JARESQ010000011.1, read as the reverse complement.
TCGACTGCGCGCTAACCCGGCGGCACTGGATGCCATCAAGAAAATGCGGCCCTGGCTCGCTTCGTTGCTGGTTGAAACCTACGATTCTTTGAGCGCCGGTCTGCAGACCGAGTACGGTTCGGAAGCGCAGTTACAGAACGTGTATATCCGCACGCGCGGCAAGATCGTCGGTCTCGAGACGTTGCCGCAGCAGATGCGCGCATTCACGGGGCTGACGCTCGCGCAGCAGCGCGAGATGCTGGCGCAGGATCTGGTGCAGACACCGGCGGAAAACGTCGAGGACGTGCGGACCTTGCATCGCCTATGGCGTGTGGGCGATGCGGATGCAATCGCCGCCTGGCAGGCAGCGAAGTCCGAAAAGCTGGCGCGCGACAAGCGCATCTCCGATTCGATCGACAACAAGATCGTCTATGACCGCAACCGGCGTTTCGTGTCGCGAATGCTGCTGATCGCCGCGCCGAACAAGCCGGTGTTCGTGGCGATCGGCGCGCTGCATCTGGGTGGCCGCAAAGGCGTGCTGGAGCTTTTGCGGCAGCGCGGGTTCGTGGTGGAGGCGGGGTGAGGCGTCGCCAGACGTTGTTATGGCGCGGGGTCGATGGCGCTAATGACCCGCGCGACCATTTCGTCAGCGGTGACCTTGTCGAGCGTCTCGATGTAGCGGGCTGAGCCTGCGCTCACACGTGCATCGATGTCGAAAGTGCGAACCTGATTGCAGACTGCGACGCCGCTCGTGTCGTGCCCAGAGATCGGAACCGCAAGTCCGACGTTGCGGGTGAAACTCCCCGCGCTGGTGATGGGCACGGTCATGCAAACGCCCAACGCATTGATCTCGCCAGGTGTGATGACGACGAAACGGTGCCTGTCTTTCCTTTCGCGGCCTGCTACCGGTTTGGGATCGATCCAGTACACGTCGCCGCGTCGTGGTGCATCGCGTTTTGCCATTAGCCAAGCTCGCGTCCGACCGACCCTCCATCGCGCGCCCACGCTGTGTCCGCATTCAATTCGGCAATGCTTTCAGAGCCCTCGAGTATTTCGGCTAGCGAGTAGCGCCTACGCGCTGAAGCAAGCGGCCGCGCAATTAATTGTCCGTCTGCGACGTCGAGAGTCATCTGGTCGCCCGCATCGACGTGAAGAAGCTTGAGAAGCGCTGGTGGAATCGTCATCACCAGGGCGCCCCCCTGGCGGCGAATTTTCGATATGACAGCCATGGTCTCGTTTCCTGTCGGCGATGAGCTGTCGATGTGCAACAAATGTGGCACATTTTCGTGGCTTACCGGACCGTGCGTCACCGCGCCAAAATTTGTCCCACTTTGAAATTTGCTCACTGAGCCTCCTTCTTTAGAGCTTGCGTCACTTCTTCAACCACCGGCATCCAATCCCCCAACACCGCTTGCCGGAACAACCTCATCCCCGGATACCAAGGCGAGTCGCTGCGCGCTTCCAACCAGCGCCAATCTGAATTGGCAGGCAGCAGTAACCACACCGGTTTGCCCAACGCGCCGGCCAGATGCGCGACGCCGGTGTCCACGGCAATCACCAGATCGAGATTCATGATCAGCGCGGCCGTGTCTTCGAAGCTGTTCAGCGCGGCGGTGAAATCGTTGGCACGGAAAGCCGGCGATGCGTCGGCCAACTGCGCATGCGCCGGGCCCTTTTGCAGCGCGTACCAGGCGACGTTCTCCGCCTCGCTGAGCGGGCTCAGGTCGGCGAGCGTCGTCGACCGATAGCGGTCGTTGCCGAATGTGGGACTGCCGGCCCAGACAAGGCCCGCCTTTCGCTTCGATTCATTGGCTGCGCCGAGCCGTTTGCGCCACGCTTTCGTTTTCGCCTTGTCGGCGAACAGGTAGGGCACGTCCGCGGGAAGGGTTGAGAGATCCAGGTCAAGACAGGACGGCACGCTCATCATCGGCACCCAGAAATCGTACTCACCGTCGGGCTTGCCGCTGTACGCGCGGTGTATGCCCGCCATACGCCCGACCAAAGGCAGCAGAGCCTCGCGCACGCAGAGGTCGACGATGGCGCCGCGCTGCGCGAGCACGCTTGCAAAGCGCAGGAACTGGAAGTGGTCGCCGAAACCTTGCTCGCCGACCAGCAGCAGGCGACGCCCTTCGAGCGGCTCGCCCCGCCATTCGGTCACGCCCGGCACCGCGATCGCGTCGTAGTCGTTCCTGCGCCAGCGCAACGCGAATTCAGCCCAGCCTTCCTTGTAGTCGCCGCGCTTGAGCAACAGCCACGCGAGATTCTGATGCGCGTCGGCGTAATGCGGATCGTGGGCGAGTGCTCGCCGGTAGAAACCTTCCTCTTCGTCGAGGCGCCCTTGAGCGCCGATCGAGCCGCCCAGACACACCAGGTGAGTCGGAATCGGTTTGAGTGCGACCGCGCGCCGGTAATGCGATTCTGCGCCGGCATAGTCGCCGAGCTTGCCGATCAGGCTGCCCAGATTCACGTGCGCCTCCGCGTAATTCGTACGCAGCGCCAAGGCTTGCTTGAAGCTGGCGATCGCCGCGCCGTGGTCGCCCTGCGCCTGGTACGTGTTTCCCGCGCTGAAGTGCGCCTCCGCGGATGTCGGATCGAGCGACAGGACGTGCCGATAGCACGCGAGCGCTTCGTCGAAACGGGCGAGCTTGTTCAGCGCCGTGCCGAGGTTCAGATGCGCGTCGAGCAGCGCGGGGTTCGATGCCAGCGCCAACCGGTAGTGCTCGATCGCTTCGAGGAAGGCGCCTTGCGCTTGCAGCGCGACGCCGAAGTTGTTGTGCGCGTCGGCGAAATCTGGCTGGAGTTGCAGTGCCTGGTCGTAGCAGATCATCGCTTCGTCGAGATGGCCGAGCGCGGCGGCCACGAGTCCACGGTTGCTCCAGCAGGCGGCATCGTGCCGGTCGAGTTTGAGCGCGCGGCTCATCAGGCCGGCGGCGGTGTCGTGGTTGCCGCGTTGATAGTGCAGCACGCCGAAGTAGTGCAAGGCTCCCGTATGGGCGCCATCGAGCGTGAGCGCCTCGCGATAAAACGATTCGGCCGTGTCGAGCCTGCCGGCCTGGTGCGCTTCGAGCGCGGCGTCGATCAATGCGGTGAGATAGGCGGTGGGTGGCAGAGCGGCGTGCGTGCGCTCAGGCTGCGATTGATGTTCCATGGAAACCTGCGGGAGAGCGACGGCAGTGCGTGCTGCGTGAGCCGGCGCATGTGGATGGGAGACCATCCAGCATCGTAGAGTTGCCGCTCGTTTCCCGACGATCGGACGCTTCCTAATTCGGTTGCATCCATGTCGTGCAGTGTGACCATTTCACTGACACATCGCAGAAAAATCCTGCGATGCGTCAGTGTTTATTGATTGCTGAAGAAAAAGTCCTACAAGAACATCAGGAAATTCAGCAGGAAGATATTCACGATCAGCAAGGTCAGCGCGGTCGGGATCTGCACTTTGATCACTGCGTTCTTATCGGGCAATTCCAGCAGCGCGGCCGGCACCATGTTGAAGTTCGCGGCCATCGGCGTCATCAGCGTGCCGCAGTAGCCCGAGAACATGCCGATCGCGACCATCACCGCCGGATTGCCGTGGAACACGCCCACCAGAATCGGCACGCCGACGCCGCCCGTCATCACCGGGAATGCGGCGAAGCCGTTGCCCATCACCATGGTGAAGAGCGCCATGCCGATGCAGTACACGGCCACCGCAATGAAGCGATAGTCGAGGCTGATGTAGGCCGTGGTCACGTGTGCGACGGCCTTGCCGACCCCGGCGTCCGAGAACACGAGGCCGAGCATGCCGAGCATCTGCGGCAGCACTGCTGCCCACGACAACGCATCGACCAGCCGGCGCGTTTCCTTCATCGACTGGCCGACGGTGTCGCGCGTCATTACGCAGGCAATCGCGAGCGCGATCACGCAGCCGATCCCGAAACCGATCAGCGTGACGTTGGCCTTCTCGATCAGCGGCAAGCCGCCGAACACCAGATGGCTCGCCGAGAGCGTGATGATCACGGTGACAACCGGAATCGTCAGCGCGGGCACAAACAGCTTGTTGCGAAGACGCGCGGCGCTGGCCATACGCGCTTCGAGCGACAGCACTTTCGGCTTGGCCGCGGTCACGCCGCCGAAGCCGGCAATCAGCGCCATCACGATGACGAGCACACCGACCACGGCCGGCGGCAGCTTGTCGCCGATCAGGAAGATCAGCGCGTAGAGAATCCAGAAACCGCCGGCCGTGAAACGGCGTGGGTGATCCTTGTCCGTGACGATCATGCCGCCGACAACGAGCAGCACCACGCCCAACAGCCAGAACAGATAGGTGATCGAGAGCGTCATGCCTGGTCTCCTGCGGCGGATTGTTTCGGCGAAACGGCAGCCTGGCTGGCCGTGGCGTTGCCGCGCAGTTCGCGTTCGAGTTTGCGGTCGAGCAGATACAGGCGGAAGCCGTGAATGATGAATGCGCAGATAGCGGTCGGAATGCCCCACACGGCCACGTGAATCGGCTCGACGATGATTCCCGCTTCCTTCAGGAAGGTGGTCATCAGCACGATCGCGCCGAACGCCACGAAAATGTCCTCGCCGAAGAAGAGCCCCACGTTGTCGGTCGCCGCGGAGAACGCGCGCAATTTGAAGCGCACGGCGTCGCTGATCTTGCCGAAGCGGGTTTCGGTCGCGCCTTCGGCCATCGGCGCGATCAGCGGACGCACCATTTGCGGATGGCCGCCGAGTCCGGTCAGGCCGACCGCCGCGGTCAGTTCGCGCACCAGCAGATAGACGATCAGAAGACGCCCGGCGGTCGCGGCCTTGATGCCGCCGATCCACGCTTGCGCGCGTTCACGCAGTCCGTGCCGTTCGAGCAGACCGATCACGGCCAGCGGCAGCAGAATGATCAACGGGATATTGCGGGTCTTGATAAAACCGGTGCCGATCTCGGCAAGAATCTTTTCAGGCGGGAAGTGCGCGGCGAGGCCCGTGATAATCGCGGCGACCGCCACGATCAGCATCGGATTGAACCGCAATAAAAAGCCGACGATGATGACGGCCACGCCAATGAGCGGCCATAGACTGACTGTTGTCTGCATCTGGATCTCCAAACAGGGTTTCAACCTTGCCGCTTGTGACGGCTAACGTGGGCCGGCGTCCGGTGGTCCGGGCGCCGTCTTGTTGCGACGGCTCTTGATGGCCGCCTCTGCTTCGAACTACACCTGCTGACTACGGGTACTGCTATGCGCCCTGTACCTGGCAAACGCCCCGCATGAAGCGGGGCGTGGGAAAGGTGCAGAAGGTTTGAATCGCGCTGTCCGGCTCGCGTTTCGGCCGACGCTCAGGCGCGGGCGGCGACGGCCGCATGGACTTCGATGCCGGCGTCCCGCAGCGCGCCACGAATGCGCCGCGCAAACGCCAGCGCATGCGGACCGTCCCCGTGCAGGCAAATGGTCTGCGCGTTCAGCGGCACCCATTGGCCGTCCACGGCCTGCACGCGTTGCTCGCGAATCATGGTGAGCGTGCGCGCCAGCACTTCGTCTTCGTCGTCGAGCAGCGCGCCGGGTTCTTTGCGCGGCACCAGCGAACCGTCAGCGCGATAGCCGCGATCGGCGAAGACTTCCTCGATCGCGGTGAGGCCCGCGTTGCGCGCGGCCGTCACGAGTCCGCTGTTGGCCAGCGCGAACACCGCCACCGACGGATCGAAATCGTGCACCGCCGAGACGATCGCGTCGGCGATCCTGTCATCGCGCGCGGCCTGGTTGTACAGCGCGCCGTGCGGCTTGACGTGCGCAATGCGCCCGCCCTCCGCCTGGGCGATCGCCGAGAGTGCGCCGAGCTGGTACAACACGCCCGCGTAAATCTCGTTGGCCGGCAGATCCATTTCCTTGCGACCGAAATTTTCCGGATCGTTGAAGCTTGGATGCGCGCCGATCGACACGCCTTTCCGCACCGCCCAGCGCACGCAGTCGTGCATCGCATTGGCGCCGCCCGCGTGCCAGCCGCACGCGATATTCGCCGAGCTGACGAGGTCCAGCAGCGCCTCGTCGGACCCGCTGCCTTCGCCGAGGTCGGCGTTCAAATCGATTTCCATGGAGTTCCCCTACTCAGTATTACAGCGCCGCGACGGCCGACTGGCGCGCGCAGCGTTCTTCATGCATGGCGATCGCCGCGTCGATCTGCCGCAAGTACGTGCGCTCTTCCAGCAAAGCCTGACGCGCCTCGTAAGGCGTCGTCGGAATGAAGCGTACGGATGCGTTCAGGCGAACCTGCGCGAGCTTCCAGAGGTCGGCCTGAATCACCGCGCCGATCTTCGGATAGCCGCCCGTGGTTTGTGCATCGCTCAACAGCACGATCGGCTGGCCGTTCGGCGGCACCTGAATCGTGCCCGGCAGCACGGCGTGCGAAAGCAGATCGGTTTTCTGCGTGCGTTTGAGCTCGGCGCCGGCAAGGCGATAGCCCATGCGGTTGCTGTTCGGCGTGACGAGCCATTCATCGGACCAGAAGGATTCGTGGGCTTCCTCGGTGAAGTGCTCGTACTCCGGTCCGCGCAGCACGCGGATCGGCACGGCCCACGGCACGCCGGACGGATGACGCCCACGCCGCAGCGGCTCGTGAACCAGCACGAACTTGCACCACGCGGGCGCCTTCACGCCGAACTCCGGCGCCTCGGGCGTAAAGCCGAGATGGCCGCGCTGAGGCGGCGCACCCACCGGCAGGCGATCGCCGTCGCGTAACGCCCGGCCGCCGAGTCCGCCGAAATGGCCCGCCAGATCGGTGCTGCGCGAGCCGAGCATCGGCAGCACGTCGACGCCGCCCGCCACGCACACATAACCGCGCATGCCGCGCTTCGCCGCGTTCAACACCAGTTCCTGGCCGGCCTGCACCGGCAGGCTCCACCACGAGTAGACCGGTTTGCCGTCGAGCGTCGCGCCGAACTCGGTGCCGGTGATCGCGACCCGCGTGGCGCGCAGAAAGCGCAGCACGGTCGGCCCGAAGGTGATTTCCAGACCGGCCGCATCGGGCCGGTTGCCGACCAGCCGGTTGCCGACTTCGAGCGACAGACGGTCGAGCGCTCCGCCCATCGCGACGCCCAGATGCCGGTAGCCATGACGGCCGAGATCCTGAATCGTGGTCAACAGACCCGCGCGAATCACATCGATCATGCCTGTATCCCCGCGATGGTGAAGCGCACCCGGTCGCCCGGTTGCAGCAGCGTGGGCGGCCGGCGCGCCGGGTCGAACAGCGGCAGCTCGGTGCGGCCGATCAACTGCCAGCCGCCGGGCGACGTGGCCGGATAGATGCCGGTCTGTTCGCCGCCGATACCAACCGACCCAGCCGGTACTTCGAGCCGCGGCGACGCGCGGCGCGGCGTGTGCAGCGCGGCTTCGAGCCCACCCATATAGGCGAAGCCCGGCTGGAAGCCGAGGAAGAACACCACGTAGTCGCCATTCGAATGACGTTCGACGACCTCGCGCACGCTCAAACCCGTGTGATCGGCGACCGCTTTCAGATCAGGACCGAACTCGCCGCCGTACTGCACCGGAATCTCGACTTCGCGGCCCGGCGCGGGCGCGTCGCTCACCGCATTCCAGGCCGTCTGCAGGTGGCTTACCAGCGCGTCGCGGTCGGCCTCGAGCGGATCGAAAACCAGCGTGAGATTGTTCATGCCGGGCACCACCTCCAGCACATGCGGCCATTCGCGCGCGGCAGCGGCCGCCGCCCACACGCGACGCTGGCATTCCAGCGTGGCAGGCGGCGGCGCCTCGCAGACTAGCGCGGTATCGCCGAGCGGAAAGATTCTTGGTTGGCTCATGAGTTAACGGCCCAGGTCGAGTCGGAGGATTCGGGCACAGCACACCCTTTGACCGGTTATCGGCATCGGGCAGGCGACGATTGAAGCGTACATTATCAATAAAATATCAACAATTTCTCAATAAGCGTTTTTGCCAGGCTCCCTGGGATCGAGCGCTCGTCGTACACTCCCGACACCTTCCCAATCTGCCTCTCGAGAATCTTTGCCATGTCGCGCCATCCCACCAAGATCGTTTCCTCGGAACATCTCGTGTCTGAGACCAGCGCGGAGCTGTCGGAACTCGAGTACGCGCTCATCATGGCAGGCAACGCCTTCAATCGATGGATGGTGCGCTGCATGTCGGCGGCGGGAGACAAGGACATGACCGCTATCGAGGTCTCGCTGCTGCATCACGTCAGCCATCGCGAGCGCCGCAAGAAGCTGGCGGACATCTGCTTCGTTCTGAACATCGAAGACACGCACGTCGCCACTTACGCATTGAAGAAGCTCGTAGCTAGAGGGTATGTAAAAAGCGAAAAGACCGGCAAGGAAGTGTTCTTCTCGGCAACCGAAGCCGGCCGTGAGCTCTGTCTGAAATATCGCGAGGTGCGTGAGAGTTGCCTGATCTCCACGCTGAAGGAAAGCGGCCTGACCAACGAGCAGATCGGCGAGGCGGCGCAACTGATGCGCAACGCGTCCGGTCTTTACGACACGGCGGCGCGGGCGGCCGCGTCTTTATAACGCGGCCCGGTGTGCGTCCGGCTGGCGCGGCCGCCCGGCGCGGCACCCGCCGAACGCCTAACCCGCCGGGTGCGGGTAGAGCGCTGCCTCGGTGACGATCAGATCGAGCGGAATGTCGTGGGTTTCGCGCTGCAATGCGGGCGTGCGGCAAGCTTCGTAGGCGATGCCCACGGTGATCGGCTTCTTCGCGCCCGGCCACGCAGCCAGCGTGCGATCGTAATAGCCGCCGCCATAACCGAGCCGGTAGCCGTGGGCGTCGAAACCCACGCACGGCACGAACAGCAGTTCGGGTGTCACGATACGCCCCGAAGACGGCTCGGCGATCTTGTGATGGCCGATCTTCATCGGCATGTCGGGCGTCCATGCGTGAAATTCCAGCGGCTCGCCGCGCGCCTTGATCACCGGCAAACTGGCCTCGCGTTGCGCGCCTGCCGCAAGCCAGATCGAGATCGCCGCACGCGCGTCGAACTCGCCGGCGAGCGGCCAGTAGAATCCCACGCTATTCACGCCGTACTGCTTCAACGCATCGAGCAGGCGCCGTGCGAGCGCGGTATTGCGCGCCGGCTCGGAAGCCGCTTGCAGCCTTGCTTCCAATAGCATTTTACGCAGCGCCTTTTTCGATTCGGCGGCAGGGTTGCATGCTATGCTTGAGTTCAATTCGCGCTCCAGAAACAACGATGTCAAAACGCCTTTACCGAGTATATCGCGCGGCCGGTCTGGCGCTTGCCGCTGCGGCACTCGTCGCGTGCAGCACGGCCTCCGCCGTCAAGCCCCTTCCCCTTTCGCAACTCACGAACGACGACCAGATCTTCGTTCAGCTACGCGAGGCCGCCCGTAGTAACGACGCGGCGCGTGCAGCGCAGCTTGCCAGCATGATTCCGGACTATCCGGCGCCTGCGTATCTGGAGTACTTCCAGATCAAGCCGCAGTTGTTCGATTCGAGTGGGCACGCGCGCATCGACGCGCCTGACGCGCCGGTGCTGAGCTTCCTGCAGAAGTACGACGGCCAGGCGATCGCAGACCGCCTGCGCAACGACTACCTCACGGTGCTCGGCGCGCGTCACGACTGGCGCAACTTCGATCAGCAATACGCCCGCTTCGTCCTGAACGACGATACCCAGGTGAAGTGCTACGCGCTCGAATCGCGCGCCTCGCGCGGCGAAAATGTCGCCGACGCGGCCCGCGCGCTGCTGGTCGATCCGAAATGGTACGGCGACGGCTGCGTGGATCTGATCAACGCGCTGGCCATCAATCAGCAGTTCAGTTCCGCCGACGTGTGGCAACAGATCCGCCTCGCCTACGAACAGAACTACACCAACACCGGCGCGAAGCTCGTCGACGCGCTCAGCAACCAGCCGCCCGACCCGGTGCTGTTCAATCAGGCCGCCAATACGCCGCCGTTGCTGCTGGCGCGCGGCGTCGGGCCGGATACGCAGTCGCATCAACTGGCGTTGCTGGCTATCACACGCATGGCGCGCAATGATCCGGCCATGGCCGCAGCCACGTTCGCCTCGGTGGCGCCGTCGCTGAGTTCGCCCGAACGCGCGATCGGCTGGGGCACGATTGCTTATCAGGCTGCCGCCAAGCAGATGCCGGGCGCGGTGGACTGGTATCGCCTGTCGGTGAATGCGCCGCTCTCGAACCCCGCGTATGAATGGCGCACCCGCACCGCATTGCTCGCAGGCGACTGGACGATGGTGCGCTGGTCGATCGAACAGATGCCGGCGGCGCTGCGCAACCAGCCGTCGTGGGTGTATTGGCATGCGCGAGCGCTCAAGCAGGCGGGCGACACGACCACGGCCAATCAGGAGTTCGAGTCGATTTCGCAGGGCTACAACTTCTACGGCCAACTGGCGGCGGAAGAACTGGGCCAGAAGATCACGGTCCCGCCAAAAACCGCGGTGAGCGACGCCGAGGTCCAGCAAGCCGGCAACACGCCCGGCTTCGACCTGGCGCAACGGTTCTATGCGCTGAATCTGCGGCTCGAAGGCAATCGCGAATGGAACTGGCCGCTGCGCAACATGAGCGACCGGCAACTGCTCGCCACGGCCGAATACGCACGCCGTATCCAGCTGTATGACCGCACCGTCAACACGGCGGACCGCACGAAGAGCGAGCACGATTTCTCGCTGCGCTATCTGTCGCCGTTCAAGGATATCGTCGAGCGTGATTCGCAGTCGAATGGGCTGGACGTGGAATGGGCATACGGGCTGATTCGCCAGGAGTCGCGCTTCATCATGAACGCGCGCTCGGAAGTCGGCGCGAGCGGGTTGATGCAGTTGATGCCGGGCACCGCGCAACTGGTCGCGAAGAAGATCGGCCTGGGTCCGATCTCGCGTGAGCAGATGAACGACATCAACACCAACATCCTGCTCGGCACGAACTATCTGTCGATGATCTACAATCAGTTCGACGGGTCCGCCGTGCTAGCCACCGCGGGCTATAACGCAGGCCCGGGCCGTCCGCGCAGCTGGCGGCAATCCTTGCAGCATCCGGTGGAAGGCGCGATCTTCGCCGAGGCGATTCCGTTCCAGGAAACGCGCGACTACGTTAAGAATGTGTTATCCAACACGGTCTATTACGCGGCATTGTTCGAAGGCCGTCCGCAATCGCTGAAGGCGCGTCTGGGTTATATCGCACCGTAAGCGCCGTGCCGCCGCCGCCTCGTTTCGAGCGGCGGCGCGCCACGCCAGCCGTTGCCGCGGCTTCCACCAGGGAGTCGAAAATGCGACACAAAGCCATTGCGATCATCGGCGGTTCCGGTTTTATCGGCAGCCATCTCGTCAACGCCCTCGTCGAAGCGGGCAAAGACGTGCGGATCGCCACCCGGCGGCGCTACAACGCCCGCCATCTCACCCTGTTGCCCATCGACGTGATCGAAGCGGACGTGTTCGATCCGGTTCAACTCGCGCGCTTTGTCGAGGGCGCCGATTGCGTGATCAACCTCGTAGCCACGCTGCACGGCAAACGCGGCACGCCGTACGGCCCGGAATTCGCACGCATGCACGTGGACTTGCCGACCAAAATCGTGGCGGCATGCGAAGGCAAGGGCGTGCACCGCCTGATTCATATCAGCGCGCTCGGCGCCGACTCGAATGGCCCGAGCATGTACGCGCGCTCGAAGGGCGACGGTGAGAAGGCCGTGCATGCGGCCAATCTGGCGTGGACGATTTTCCGGCCGTCGGTGGTATTCGGCCCCGAAGATCAATTCCTCAACAAATTCGCGTTCCTGCAGCGCATGTTTCCAGTGATTCCGCTCGCGATGCCGGACGCCAAATTCCAGCCGGTGTATGTCGGCGATGTGGCAAAGGCAATCGTCAACGTGCTCGATCTGGATGCCGCCAGCGGCCGCACCTACGAACTCGGCGGCCCGACCGTCTATACGCTCGAAGATCTCGTCAAATATTGCGGCGACGTGCTCGGCAAGCATGCACGCATCATCCGTTTGCCGGAAGCGTTCGCGCGCCTGCAGGCGCTGACTTTCGAAATGGCGCCCGGCGAACCGGTGATCTCGCGCGACAATCTCGATTCGATGAAGGTCGACAACGTGTTGAGCGGACCGCTCGCGCCTGAACTCGGCATCGAGCCGGCCAGTATCGAAACGATCGCGCCGATCTATCTGACCGGCGCGTCGACGCGCTCGCGCTTCGACACGTTTCGCGCCAGCGCGGGACGCTGAATTACCTTCACTCATTCCAGATACAAAGCATGAAGCTGATTATTGGTGACAAGAATTATTCGTCATGGTCGATGCGTCCGTGGCTGCTGTTCAAACACTTCGGCATTGCGTTCGAGGAAGTGCTGATTCATCTGAATCAGCCCGACACTAACGCGAAAGTGCTTGCGCTTGCGCCGTCGGGTCCGGGCAAGATTCCGTGCCTGCTAAACGACGACGGGTCCGCCACGTGGGATTCGTTGGCGATCGCCGAAACGCTGGCCGAACGCTTTCCTCAGCATGCGCTATGGCCGCGCGACGCGGTCGCGCGCAGCCATGCGCGCAGCGTGAGCGCGGAGATGCACTCGGGTTTCGGCGAATTGCGCTCGAACATGTGGATGAACATTCGCGCGTCCTTCCCCGGCAAGAATGCCACGCCGGGCGCGCTGGCCGATATCGCGCGGATCGAGGCGCTCTGGCGCGACTGCCTCGACACCTACGGCGGCCCGTTTCTATTCGGCGAGTTCAGCATTGCCGATGCGATGTATGCGCCGGTCGTGATGCGCTTCAGGACCTGGCAGCCGGCGTTGTCGGAAGTGTCCAAAGCTTACGTGCAGCGCGTGAGCGAATTGCCGGCAGTGAAAGCGTGGATCGACGCCGCGCTGAGCGAAACGCATGCGATCGCTTATCAAGACGTATGCCCATGAACATCTATGCAGTAGGCGGCGCGATCCGCGACGAGCTGCTGGGCGTACCGGTGCAGGACCGTGATTATGTGGTGGTCGGCGCGACGCCGGAGCAGATGGTGGCGCAAGGCTACCGTCCGGTGGGCAAGGATTTTCCTGTGTTCCTGCATCCCGAGACACATGAGGAGTACGCGCTCGCCCGCACCGAGCGCAAGACGGCGGCCGGCTATCACGGCTTCCAGTTCTTCTATGCGCCGGACGTCACGCTCGAGGAGGACCTGGCGCGCCGCGACCTGACCATCAACGCGATGGCGCGCGAGGTGCGCCCGGACGGCGAGTTGACCGGCCCGGTGATCGACCCGTTCAACGGCCAGGGCGACTTGCAGGCGCGCCTGTTTCGCCACGTCAGCGACGCGTTTCTCGAAGACCCCGTGCGAATTTTGCGGATCGCGCGGTTTGCGGCGCGCTTTGTCGATTTCACGGTCGCACCGGAGACACTGGCGCTCATGCGCAAGATGGTCGCCGACGGCGAAGTGGACGCGTTGGTGGCCGAACGCGTGTGGCAGGAAGTGTCGCGCGGTTTGATGGAAAAGAAGCCGTCGCGCATGTTCCAGGTGCTGCGCGAATGCGGGGCGTTGGCGCGGATTCTGCCGGAAATCGACGCGCTGTTCGGCGTGCCGCAGCGCGCCGACTATCACCCCGAAGTGGATACGGGCGTGCATGTGATGATGGTGGTTGACCATGCGGCGCAGCAAGGCTATACGCTGCCGGTGCGATTCGCCGCTCTCGCGCACGACCTTGGCAAGGCGACCACGCCCGAAGACGTGCTGCCGCGGCATATCGGCCATGAGGGGCGCAGCGTGGATCTGCTGAAGCCTTTATGCGAGCGGCTGCGCGTGCCCAATGATTGCCGCGACCTGGCGATTCTGGTTGCGCGCGAGCATGGCAATATTCATCGCGTGATGGAGATGGGCGCGGCTGCGCTGGTGAGGTTGATCGAGCGGTGCGATGCGATTCGCAAGCCCGCGCGATTTGCCGAAGCCTTGCAGGCTTGTGAAGCCGATGCGCGTGGGCGGCTTGGGTTTGAGATGCGGGATTATCCGCAGGCCGAGAGGTTGAGAGTGGCGCTCGTCGCCGCGCGTGCCGTGGACGCCGGTGCCGTGGCCAAACGACTTGCCGATGCGCCGGCCGGAATCAAGGACGCCGTGCATCTGGAACGAGTTCGGGCTGTGGAAGGGGTTGTTGGGTGAGGGGTTTTTGGCCTGCCTGGCGGGTTTTTGGGGGTTCTTCGGGCTTTGGCCTTTCCTTGTTTTGTTTGTGGTGTATTAGCGTTGCCCCTGTGCGGGGCGGCACCTACTTTTCTTTGCCGGCCGCAAAGAAAAGTAGGCAAAAGAAAGCGGCTCACACCGCTAACTCTTAAGCGGGTCCCTCGCGCAGTCGCGGTTGTGGTGCATCTGGAATCAGTGTTCTCGCACATTACGCCTCAGTGACAAAGCACTCATTCTTCCCGCCTCGCGCAATGCGCTCGCCGGAAGGGGCTGCTTGAAATGCGTTGGTTTCTCTGTGCGCACGGGGAGCCGTCGGCTCCGCCTCGGCGATGTGCTGTTCAAGAATTCCAGCTTTTTAGCGTGGTTGCGTCAGGGAAACGTTAGCGGTGACCAGTACATTCGCGGTCGCCGCGGCGCGCGCTTCGCGTCGCGCCGCAGTACCCTCGGAATGCGAACGACACATGCGCCTTTCTTCATGGCCGCAGTGCGGTGCCGCGGATCTTCGTCAGTGTGCAGTCACTGTGCGACGTGAAACCGTTTTGAATTGCATTGGCCTGTTATGCGTCCCCCTCGTTGCTCCGATTCGTGCACGGCTATTCGCCGCCGTCCGCGTAGCCTTTGCCAGTAGGTCCGCTGCATGACGCGCCGTGATGCGGCTCCGCGGAATTCCCTTCGCGTCAAGTGCGATGACCTGATACAACTCACAATCATTCTCGACTTCGCGTCGGTAGTCCTCGACGGTGTCCAACAGCAGTTCCAGTAGCCTCCGCTGCCGATGTCTTTCTTCTCGCGTCACCGCCGGACTCCTAACTATCGAAGCCGCAAACGTGGCCAGCTTGTCCAGTTGACTTAGCTGCCGGTCAATCATTCCGAAAGCAGATAAGGCCAGTTTTTCGTATTGAAGTGCATCGACGGGTGGGCGCGGCGTAGTGCGTGAATTCTTGACGGATTTAATCATGGCGCGATCTCCCTGAAACTTACTTGGATCGCCCGACACGCGCTTGCAAGGTGGTGAGCGGGCACAGTGACAAGGTTGGCGGCCGTTACCAAACCGGCAGGCCCGAAGGCCTCCCCATCAAGGCCCGCCCATAAGACGCGCTGAGATAGACACACGCCCCCGCCAAAGCGGGCGCGTGTTTGGTAGCAGGCCGCCAAGCCTGGCCGTCGCTGTCTTGACGGCGAATTGAGTTTAAACGTCTTGCTTCGCGAGTGATCACCCATGCGAGCTAAAAGCTGCGCACCAGCACGATTTCCGAAATTTCCCAAGCACGCCCACGCACGAAATACTACGACGCAGCAGAAACGCCGGGAAGAAACGAAGCGATCGGTTGAAGCCAGACCGCCACGGCGCGCGCAGCGCCGCCGGAAGAATGAGCGCCTTGTCACCGACGCGGAATGTGCGAGAACACAGATTCCAGATGAACCACTACCGGGACTGTGCGAGGGACCCGCTTAAAAATTAGCGGTTCAAAGCGGCTTTCTTTGCCTACTTTCTTTGCCGCGGCAAAGAAAGTAGGTGCCGCCCCGCACAGGGGCAACGCCAATAGACCACGAAGCTAGCAAGGAAAGGCCAACACCCTAGGCGACCAGCAAAAGGACCAACACCCTGGCCAAAACGCAAAAAAACCCTAACCTACAAAAGCCTGGCAACAATCGACAACACCATAGAAAGCACCAACGTCGACATAAACGGAAACGGGTACTCCCGCCCAAAGAGCCGCAAGGTCACGTCGCCTGGCATGCGTCCAATGCCAATTTTCCTGAGCCAGGGCCAGCAGGACGACAACACCGCCACGGCGATAAACGTAGTCAATAGCCAGCGGATCATGGTCAGCTCCTGAAGGCGGAGTTCACAGCGTGTGCGACCGGTCGCCGCTGGAGAACGCTTGCAGCGTGTCGTCCAGCCCACGCGAGAATGCGATCACCTTGAACAGTTCGCCCATCTCCGCCTCAGACAACAGCTTCTGCACCGCATTCGCCGCGGGCAAATATTGTTTGGTGTCCGTGGGATCGATCTCCGATAACGCCTCGGTAATCCCCGCATTGAGCAGAAACCGCGCCTGCGACGTGAACCCCAGCAAGTCCGCGCCGGTTTCGACGCCGGCTTCGGCGATACCGGTGAATTCCACGTGCGCCGTGATGTCCTGCAGCCCCGGATAGAGGAAAGGATCGCCGTGCGCCCGGTGCCGGTAGTGGCACATCAACGTGCCTTGCGCGCGCTGCGCATGGTAGTACTCGTGACGCGGAAAACCGTAGTCGATGAAGAAGGCCGCGCCGCGCGTGAGCATCGTGCAGATGGTGCGCGTGAATGCGCTGGCGGCTTCGTGCGTTTCCGTCACGTAGTCTTCGCCGGCTGCGTCGATCTCAGACAGCAGCGCGAGGTCCGCCGCGGCGGACACAGGCCGGTCGTCGAAGGTGAACGCGTCGCCGCGCCATGCCACGCCGCGCTCGTGCCAGGCGCCGCCGGTAAAGGCGAACAGCCGCACAGGCATCGCGTCCAGCACCTCGTTGCCGATCACCACACCGTCGAACCGCTCCGGCAAAGCGTCCAGCCAACGCACTTTGGCGGCGAGCGCGGGCGCGGCGGCTTCGATCGTCTCGCGTTGGCGCTCGCGAAGCTCACCCGAAAGATCCACGATCGAGTAGCTGTCGAATTGCGCACCCAAAGCGTCGAGCGCTTCGAGCAGGCCGGCGGCGAGCTTGCCCGTGCCGGCGCCGAATTCCATCACGTCGCGCGTGCCGCTCGCCTGCAAGGCTTCCGCGACCGGGCGCGCCAGCGTCGCGGCGAACATCGGCGACAGTTCCGGTGCGGTGACGAAGTCGCTGCCGTCGTCGCCGCGCAGACCGAATTTGCGGGCGCCGCCGCTGTAATAGCCCAGTCCCGGCGCGTACAGCGCGCGTTCCATGTAGCGGTCGAACGGCAGCCAGCCGCCGGCGGCTTCGAGCTCCGCACGGATCTGCGCGACCAGCGCTTCGGACTGCGCAAGCGCGCTCGGGCCGGGAGCAGGTAAACTATCGGGTTGGTGAGCTTTCGGATTCATCCCCGCATTGTAAATGACCGCCTCTCTGGACACCGTCTCCGCCCGCGCGCCTGACACGCCGCGCGTCGTGCTGATTACCGGCGCCGCCCGCCGTATCGGGCGCTCGCTCGCGCTCGGCTTCGCCGCGCGCGGCTGGGACGTGGCCGTCCATTACGGCGCCTCGCGGGCGCAAGCCGAAGAACTGGTCGCTGAAATCGCCGCGTTGGGCCGCCGGGCGGTCGCGTTGCACGCCGAATTGGGCGACGAGGCGCAAGTCGAACGGCTTTTGCCGGCTTGTATCGACGCCTTGGGCCGGCCCTCGTGTATCGTCAACAATGCGTCGCGCTTCGAGGAAGACACGGCGCAAACCGTCGGTTACGAGCTGCTGCTGAAGCTGACCGCAATGAACGTCGGTGCGCCGCTGGTGCTGGCGCGCGGGTTGTACGAATTGACGCCGGAGGCGGCGCGCACGGACGAAAGCCTGCGCAGCGTCGTCATCAACGTGCTGGATCAGAAGCTGTACAACATGAATCCGGACTACCTGTCCTACACGCTGACCAAGGCGGCGTTGCAGACAGCCACGGTCGCGCTGGCTCAGGCGTTGGCGCCGAAAGTGCGCGTGGTCGGGCTCGCGCCCGGCCTGACGATGCAATCCGGCGATCAGACGCCGGACGGTTTTGAAGCCGCTCACCGTACTACGCCTTTGGGCCGCGCGTCGCGGGCCGAGGATATTGTCGCCGCCGCACTGTATCTCGCGGATGCAGCGGGCGTGACCGGAACGACGCTGGTGGTCGACGGCGGGCAGCACCTCGTGCCGCTGCCGCGCGACGTAATGTTTTTGACGGGCGCCTGAAGCGCGCGCGGCCATTCGCCAGATGGGCGGCCGCCGCGCTGTGAAGCGCCCCTTTGCGTGCTCCGCACGCTTTTTTCGACTGGAACGAACATGTTTGCCGCTCTTTCGCATCCCCGGCTCGCCGATTGCCGCCGGCTCTTTCTGCGCAATTACGAAGTGCACATCAACATCGGCGTGCACGACTTCGAAAAGCGCGGCGAACAGCGCGTCGTGATCAACGTCGAACTGTACGTGCCGCTCGCGCTGTCCACACCGGTTCAGGACAAGCTGGACGAAGTGGTCGATTACGACTTCATGCGCTCCACCATCTCGCGCCGCGTCGAGCAAGGCCATATCCACTTGCAGGAAACGCTTTGCGACGATCTCGTGAAGACCATGCTCGAACATCCGCAAGTGCGGGCCGCGCGCGTGTCGACGGAAAAGCCGGATGTGTATCCCGACTGCGACGCGGTAGGCGTCGAAGTCTTCCGTATCAAAGAGGATTGAGCCATGAATGCTCCGCAAATCCTGAACGGCGCCACGGCCGCCGCAGCCGCTGACGCAACCGGCGCCACGCCGGCCGCCGCGCGTGCGAAGTCGCCGCTCACGCGCCGCGAACAGAAAGAAGCGTACGAGAACAACAAGCTGTTCAAGCGGCTTGCGCGCCAGGTTGGCGAGGCGATCGTTGATTTCAACATGATCGAGGACGGCGACAAGGTCATGGTGTGTCTGTCCGGCGGCAAGGACAGTTACGCGATGCTCGAAATCCTGATGCGGCTGCGCGAGCGCGCGCCGATCAACTTCGACATCGTCGCGGTGAATCTCGACCAGAAGCAGCCGGGCTTCCCCGAGCACGTGCTGCCCGAGTACCTGAAGCAACTCGACATTCCGTTTCACATCGAGAATCAGGACACGTACAGCATCGTCAAGCGGCTGGTGCCGGAAGGTAAGACCACCTGCTCGCTGTGCTCGCGGCTGCGGCGCGGCATTCTGTACCGCGTGGCGGGCGAACTCGGCGCGACCAAGATCGCGCTCGGCCATCATCGCGACGACATTCTGCAAACGCTGCTGCTGAACATGTTCTACGGCGGCAAGCTGAAGGGCATGCCGCCCAAGCTGCAATCGGACGACGGCAAGAATATCGTGATCCGCCCGCTCGCCTACGTGAAGGAAACCGATCTGGAGAAGTACGCCGAGTTGCGCGAATTCCCGATCATTCCGTGCAATCTCTGCGGCAGCCAGCCGAATCTCAAGCGCGCGGAAATGAAGGCGCTAGTCCGCGACTGGGAGAAGCGCTTCCCGGGCCGCATCGAAAATATGTTCAATGCGTTGTCGAACGTCGTGCCTTCGCATTTGATGGACCACAAGCTGTTCCCGTTCGCTGGCCTGCGGGCAACCGGCGAGGCCGATCCGCAAGGCGATATCGCGTTCGACGAAGAGCCGTGTTCGACCGATGCCGGTAATAGCGCGACGCTCGGTGGAGCGCAATCGATTGCGATCGTCCAGTTTGACGATCTTTGACCAAAACGCCCGTGGAATGGGCGTCTCCGCCCATTTCAGCTTGCAACGAGGCCGCGACAGCGGCCTTTTTCGTTAGAGGGTGCGTGTTAGAATCGTCGGCTCCAAACTCGTCTATTTGCCGTGCCATGAACATTGTGATTTTGGCGGCAGGCACCGGCAAGCGCATGCGGTCCGCGCTTCCCAAGGTGCTGCATCCCCTGGCCGGTCGGCCGCTCCTCGCTCACGTCATCGAAACGGCTCGCACGCTCAAGCCCACGCATCTGGTGGTGGTGATCGGCCACGGCGCCGAAGCCGTGCGCAAAGCCGTCGCCGCGCCGGACGTGCAGTTCGCCGTGCAGGAACAGCAGCTCGGCACGGGCCACGCGGTGCAGCAAGCGTTGCCGCTGCTCGATCCGTCCGCGCCCACGCTGGTGCTGTATGGCGACGTGCCGCTCACGCGCGCCAGCACGCTGCAGGCATTGACCGAGCGCGCTGGGCAGGGCGGCTACGGCGTGCTCACTGTCACGCTCGCGGACCCGAGCGGCTACGGCCGCATCGTGCGTGATGCAGAAGGCAAGGTGGCGCGCATCGTCGAACAGAAAGACGCTACGCCCGAGCAGCTTAAGATCGCCGAGATCAACACCGGCATCATCGTCGCGCCGACCGAGCGTCTGGGCGGCTGGCTTGCCGCGTTGAAGAACGACAATGCGCAAGGCGAGTTCTACCTGACCGACGCGGTCGAAATGGCGATCGAAGCCGGCCTCGAAGTCGTCACCACGCAACCGGACGACGAATGGGAAACGCTCGGCGTGAACAGCAAGCAGCAGCTTGCCGAACTCGAGCGGATTCATCAGCACAACGTGGCGGATGCGTTGCTGGTCGCGGGTGTGACCCTTGCCGATCCGGCGCGTCTGGACGTCCGCGGCACGCTCGAATGTGGCCGCGATGTTTCGATCGACGTGAACTGCGTGTTCGAAGGCCGCGTCACGCTGGCCGACAACGTCACCGTCGGGCCGAACTGCGTGATCCGCAATGCGAACATTGGCGCCGGCACGCGCGTCGACGCGTTCACGCATATCGAAGGCGCTGAAGTCGGCGCGAATGTCGTGCTCGGACCTTACGCGCGGCTGCGCCCCGGCGCGGCGCTGCACGACGAGTCGCATGTCGGCAACTTCGTCGAAGTGAAGAACGCGGTGCTCGGTCACGGCTCGAAAGCGAACCACCTCACGTATATCGGCGACGCGGATATCGGTGCGCGGGTGAACATCGGCGCGGGCACCATCACCTGCAATTACGACGGCGCGAACAAATTCCGCACGATTATCGAAGACGACGTTTTCGTCGGGTCGGATACACAACTGGTCGCCCCGGTGCGTGTGATGCGCGGCGTGACGATCGCGGCGGGCACCACGGTCTGGAAGGACGTCGAAGCTGACGCGCTGGTCCTGAACGACAAGACGCAAACGAGCAAACCGGGCTACGTGCGCCCGACCAAGAAAAAGAGTTGATCGGCGTGACGCGCGCACAAGGCGCGCTCCTTGAAACCCGGCACTAGCACTGAAAAGGAATGAGCCATGTGTGGCATTGTCGGCGCGGTAGCGCAACGTAATATCGTTCCGGTCCTGATCGAAGGACTGCGTCGTCTCGAATATCGCGGCTACGATTCGTGCGGCGTGGCCGTGCTCGGCGCCGACGGTCCGCGCCGTGCGCGCAGCGTGGCGCGCGTAGCCGATCTCGACGAGCAGGTGCACGAGAGCCATCTCGAAGGCATCACGGGTATCGCGCATACGCGCTGGGCGACGCACGGCGCGCCGGTCACGGACAACGCGCACCCGATCTTCTCGAAAGATGCACTCGCGTTGGTACACAACGGCATCATCGAGAATTACGAAACGCTGCGCGAAATGCTGCGCGGCAAGGGTTACACGTTTGTCTCGCAGACCGACACAGAGGTTATCGCGCATCTGATTCACAGCCTGTATCGCGGCGATCTGTTCGCGGCTGTGCGTGAAGCCGTCGGGCAATTGCACGGCGCGTATGCGATTGCCGTGTTGCATAAGGACCAGCCGCATACGGTGGTCGGCGCGCGGCAGGGCTCGCCGCTGGTGGTCGGGCTCGGCCAGGGCGAGAACTTCCTCGCTTCGGACGCGCTGGCGCTCGCGGGCAGCACCGAACGGTTCATCTTCCTCGAAGAAGGCGACGTTTGCGAACTGTCGCTCGAGGGCGTGCGTATCGCCGATCGCGACGGCTATGAAGCGCAGCGCGAAGTGCGTCAAGTTGCGGCATATGGCGGCGCGGTCGAACTCGGCCCGTATCGCCACTTCATGCAGAAGGAAATTTTCGAGCAGCCGCGCGCGATCACCGACACGATCCCGCAATCGGATTCGTTCGATCCGTCGCTATTCGGCGAGGGCGCGGGCAAGGTATTCGCGGAAATCGACAGCCTGCTGATTCTGGCGTGCGGCACGAGCTACTACTCGGGGCTCACGGCGAAGTACTGGCTCGAATCGATCGCAAAGATTCCCACTCAGGTGGAAATTGCCAGCGAATATCGCTACCGCGAGTCGGTGCCGAATCCGAAGTCGCTGGTCGTGGTGATATCCCAATCGGGTGAGACGGCGGACACGCTGGCGGCGCTCAAGCATGCGCAGGAACTCGGTCATCAACACACGCTGGCGATCTGCAACGTCGGTACGAGCGCCATGGTGCGGCAGACCGGGTTGTCATTCCTGACGCACGCGGGCCGCGAGATCGGCGTGGCATCGACCAAGGCGTTTACAACGCAACTGGTCGCGCTGTTCGTGCTGGCGGCCACGCTGGGCAAACTGCGCGGTCGTGTGAGCGAAGAGCAGGAAGCTGAATATCTGAAGCAACTGCGCCACTTGCCGGCTGCGTTGAATAGTGTGCTGGCGCTGGAGCCGCAGATCATCGCGTGGTCGGAAGAGTTTTCGCGCAAGGAACATGCGCTGTTCCTCGGGCGCGGTTTGCACTACCCGATCGCACTTGAAGGCGCGCTGAAGCTCAAGGAGATCTCGTATATTCACGCCGAGGCTTATCCGGCCGGCGAACTGAAGCATGGGCCGCTTGCACTCGTGACCGAAGCCATGCCGGTGGTCACGGTGGCGCCGAACGACGCGCTGCTGGAAAAGCTGAAGTCGAATATTCAGGAAGTGCGAGCGCGCGGCGGTCAGTTGTATGTGTTCGCCGACGCGGATACGAAGATCGTCAACGACGAAGGCCTGCATGTGATCCGGATGCCGGAACACTATGGTCTGCTGTCGCCGATCCTGCATGTGGTGCCGCTGCAGTTGCTGGCGTATCACACGGCATGTGCGCGGGGTACGGACGTGGATAAGCCACGAAATCTCGCGAAGTCGGTCACGGTGGAGTGAGGGAGCGGGTGCTTGCGTCGCGACGACTCGCGAGCGACGCAAGCAAAACCGCTGTGACCCACGTCGCCGCCTTTCTATTCATGCCCCACTCCGATCCCTCCACGCAGGCTTACTGCTTCTGTGGGACGGGGAATTTCCAAGTGCCGTCAAATACTGACTGCCCCGGACCGTAAATCCGGGCGATGACGTTGTATGCGCCCGTGGGTGCGGGCAGCCAGTTCGATTCCTTCTCCTTGCCGGGCGAGTCGTGCTGAACGTAGATATCGAGAGAACCGTCGGCACCGTATTTCAGGCCCTTCGTGCGGTCACCAATCGAATAACGATTAATGGAATTCGCCACGAGATGACGTCCGGGCAGGTCGTACATTGTCATCGACCAAAAGAACTTCGCGGGCGGCAAGTCCTTCTTGTCAAAGTGAATGACATACGGCTGGGAACCTAGCAACTGTTCGCGGTCTGCATTGACGCGCGTGCCTACGTAGACGGCTTCTTCCTTGGTGTTGCCGTAGATGCCCATGGCCGCGGCGACAGCCCTCTTCATATAGTCGCCGTTCATCTCCTGCCGGGAGCCAAAGATGTCGTAGGAACTCGTCGTATGCTTTTCCGCATCGGCTAGCGCGGCTTTGCCATCCGCCACACCTGCTTCGATAGCTTGCCGGATATCAACTGGCAGCGCGGAAGCATCAAAGGGTCTGCCGGGCGCGATACCAATCTTTGAAAACCGCTCCATCAGTTCGACTTCCGACGGCGCAGGCGGCTGCGTATATTGCAGCAGGAAATTCACGTATGAGATGAAGTCGATGGATGTCGCCTTCGGCTCGTCCCACTTCGGAAAGGCCACCTTTGGAACAGAGGGCGGTGCCTTGACATGCTCAAACGAAGAAAGCGGCGTGAGCCGGTACTGCTTCTGGATAGCCTGCATGGCGCTCACGTCGCCGGGGCCATTTAATGCTGTGCGTCCCAGCGTCAGAATGAAGTCGGTCTCCGAACGGAAGACCTTGTCGATACCTTTGGGCGTCTCGCCGTGCCAGTTCGGTCCCGCAAACAGGTAGTGGCCGCCTTGGTTGCCCGTCGTTCGCGAGCCGACGTAGGCGAAGTTATAGGTGAACAGGTCAATCCATTGAAAGACAAAGTATCGATTCTCGGGTACCGGAGGAACAGTCAGCACCCAAGGCTCTCGCCGGAGGTCGAGCCATGCCCATGAATAAGGCGTGTCGTTATTTGGAGTGACGATTTCCTTGTTCTCAGGGCCATAGGGCTGCGAATAGTTTCTGAATTTCCCAAATCCCCCTACGTAGGCCTTGGCAGTAGGGTCAATCGCCTGCTCGTACATCGTCTTGTAGTTGTAAAGCATCGGATACGCATAGATGAACGCATCTTTTGCAATCGTCCTGGCTTCCTCAGGAGTTGCCGTTACCGATGTCGCTGCCGTTGTTGCACTGGCTGGAGCAGAGGTCAGGCAGCACATTCCCATGGAAATCAATAAGCATATCGAGGTGGAAATAAAGAGCTTGGAAAGTTTCACTATTTAACCTCTCAGAGTCGCTTCGTTATTTTCCGAATGTCAGGTTCAGCCCGGCGAATAGCGTGAACTGAGGTACCCCGGCGCCAGAGTGAGCCACCGAATACTGAGGTTCGATAAATGCGTTATAGATGGTCGAGCCGCTCTTCCATGCTTTGCCCGCACCGAGGCCGACCGGAATGTAATACGTACCACGCTGGAGGTCGAAGGTCCATGTGCCGGTTGACCGGATGTACCATCCGTCAGGTAGATTGAAGATGCCGAATGGCTGGGCCGTGAGCGATTGTGTTGTGGGTCGCCCGCTCTGGCCAGCGAAGGAATGCTGCCACTGTACAAGCGCGCCGAGCAGACGCGCCTTCGTGGCACTGACGGCGACCGCAGCAAGTCCCGCCTGCCATTTCCCTGTGCCCAAGCTTGGGTCCGTGGCGGTCGGCGCCGTGATCAGCGGGCCGACACCTATCTGGATATCCGACTGCGATAATAAAAAAATGTCGAACAGATTGATGTCGCCAAGGCCCGTGTTGTAGCCGCCCGAGGCGTCCGGGCGAGTGCTGACCGGCACCGTCGCCCGGAAAATCTGTGGGACGCCAATGGGCCCAATCGGGCCGACCGGAACTGTCGGCCGCAAAAGTAAATCGTTGGTGTGACCGCTGACCCCGAACAGGTTTGGCGTGAAGTAATTCTGTATGTTGAACGAGGGCGCCGCGTTGAGCGGGTTATTACTCTTGTTCGCGTCGTCCGCTGAGCTTTGTGCGATGGCACTGCTTGCGAGCATGCCGAACCATATCGCGCAAAGAGACTGGCTGCGTAGGTTGGATCTTCTCATCGTTTGAACCCCGGAGAAACGACCGCTTTGAACGCACAATGCCCTATCCCGTTTGGGATCGCATGCTGGAAAAACACCCGCCAGGTCTTTCTTTCGTGCCTACGGTTGCCCGCAAACAACCTTACTCCCGCACCAATTCCACCGCTGCCGCCGAAACAAACTCCGCACGCACGCTATCGCCGACTTTCAACTGTCCAAGCGGAATCCCCTTGGCGGCCCTGAGTTCCTGTTGATGTTTCGGGCCACGCAGCGTCACCATGCGGTTCTTGCGATCGATCTTCATCACGGTCGCGACCACCTTCACGCTATGCGCCGACGAAGCATAGCCTGCCGAAGCCGGTATCGCAGCGGTCGTCTCCACGCGTTCGCGCACACCCCTGGTGGACAATCTGTCGATGCTAAGCAGCAGCGCCTGCTGGTACGCAACGTTGAGCTTGTCGCCGACTCTGAGCCGACTGACATCCGCGAGAGCGGGATTGACGTCCACGTCCGCCAGGTTGCCGCGCGGGCCGCGCAGCGTGACGCTATTCGTGGCGGTGTCGATGGCGACCACACGGACTTGAGCGTGAACGAGCTCGGCGCGTGCGAGCGCCTGCTGCCCGGCGTGGGCATCGGCGTCCTGAGCGAAGCTGGATTGACAGGGCGCAACGGTGAGAATGCTCACCAGCGCGGCCGCCCGCCACATGACAGCGGCCGATGAAGCGAATCTGCGCGGACAGGTCATTCGCTGCTCCCGAAGTGATCATCACGATCGATTAACGCAAGCGCGCAACGCAATCGAAAAACCCCAGTGATCAACGCAAAAACGGCGACTTCTCGCGCCTACAACTCCGGGCGCGCCAGGTCGCTGGCGACAATGTGTTCGCCGTACACCTGGGCCGCCGCGATCGCTTCCAGCTTGGTCGCATACGGCCCGAGCTCTGGCGCGCCGTCGAACGGAAAGAGCACGCGTGCGTCGGTGGTTCGAACCACTTTCAACACGCCGAAAAAACGCTTGTATCCGGCGAGCTTCGACGTCGCTGAAATTTCAAAATCGTCCTCGGACGTCGCGGGGACGCTGGGAATAAATGCGGTCTTGGCCATACCTGAAAACATCGCTTGTTCAATGGGCCGACAGCGGCAAGAACGCCAAGCCTACACCCGGTTGTACCGGGAAAACATTCGCCGGCGGGTTTCATTGTCTCAAATCCCGGCGGATTCGGCCGGTGCGTCCACAAGCGAACCGGCGAGCGGCCGTCGATCAAGCCGGTCGCCGGCATCGTCAGGCGCGTTTATGTGCCGCGCGAGATGACCGTTATATGGCAAGAATGTAGTGCGATTCACGGCTGCGTCATACGCGCTGCATAAAGTTTGTCCCCACTAAAAACGCCAATACAAAGGGGCACTCCATGTCACAACGCAGCGGCTTGCGTGCATTCTTCATGGTCGCTTGCGCGGTCCTGATCGGCCTGATCGTCGCCGCGTGCGGATCGTCATCCTCGTCGCTTAAATTGAGCGGCCAGCAGCAGATCCGCCACGTTTTCGTCATCACGCTCGAGAACGAAAACTATGCGACCACCTTCGGTGCGAACAGCAAGGCGCCGTATCTTTCGCAGACGCTCGCTTCGCAGGGCGCGATGGTGCAGCAGTACTACGGCACGGGGCATGTGAGCCTCGACAATTACATCTCGATGATCAGCGGCCAGGCGGCGACGCCGGAAACGGATAACGACTGCATCACCTATCAGGACTACAAGCTCACGGGCGTGACATCGGACGGCCAGGCGATCGGCTCGGGCTGCGTCTACCCGGCGAGCGTCAAGACGTTGCCGGACCAGTTGAAGGCCGCGGGCTACACGTGGAAGGGCTATGAAGGCGACATGGGCAACGATCCGACGCGTGAAGCCGCCACTTGCGGCCACCCGACGCTCAACACGACCGACCTGACGCAGTCTGCCGAAGCGCCGAGCGCCGCCGTGCCGCTGGGCGACCAGTACGCGACGCGTCACAACCCGTTCATGTACTTCCACTCGATCATCGATTCGGCGGACTGCGGGCAGAACGTCGTTAATCTGAACAAGCTCACGACCGACCTGCAGTCGATCTCGACCACCGCCAACTTCAACCTCATCACGCCGAACCTGTGCGACGACGGCCACGACGCGCCGTGCGTGAACGGCCAGCCGGGTGGCCTGACGAGCGCGAACACGTTTCTCCAGAAGTGGGTGCCGATTATCACGGCGTCGCCGGCGTTTCAGCAGGACGGTTTGCTGATCATCAACTTCGACGAAAGCAGTTACGCGACGGTGACGCAGTCGGGCACGAGCGAGGATCTGATTTTCACCGGCGCGACCTGCTGCAGCCAGCAGCCGGGGCCGAATCTGCCGTCGTTCCCGCAGACGTCTTCGCTGACGTACAAGGGTTTGACGATCAACCTGACCAAGCAGAGCTTCGGCGGCGACCAGACCGGCGCGGTCATGATCTCGAAATTCATCAAGCCGGGTACGGTATCGACGGTGCAGTACAACCACTATTCGATGCTCAAGAGCATTGAAGACATCTTCCAGCTGGACCACCTCGGCTACGCGGGCCAGGCCGGCCTCGTCGGGTTCGGCAGCGACATCTTCACGAACCTGTAAGCGATTCGATGCTGTCTTCTGCAATGCGATTGACCGCGCGCGCCGGCGTGCATTGGTCGGCGCGTGCCGCGCTGCTCGGCGCCGCGCTGATGTCCGGTGCGGCCGCGGCAGCGCCGGCCGCTACGAACCCCGTCTATAGCGACGCCGCCGCGCTCGGCAAGCTGATGTTCTTCGACGCCTCGCTGTCGGCCTCGGGCAAGATGTCGTGCGCGAGCTGTCATAGCCCGTCGCATGCGTATGGGCCGCCCAACGGCCTCGCGGCACAGTTGGGTGGGGCGGACATGCACTCGCAGGGCACGCGCGCCGTGCCGAGCCTGCGCTACGTGCTGAACCGCACGCCGATGTGGAGCCACGCGCAGGCTGCCAGTCTGTCCGAGCGTCTGAGCGAAACGGACAACGCGCCGGTGGGCGGTTTCGGCTGGGACGGGCGCTTCAACCGTTTGCGCGATCAGGCGAGTTTCCCGCTGTTCAATCCCAACGAGATGGCCAACACGGATCCGGCGGCCGTGCTCGCAAAACTGGAGCACGCGCCCTATGCGGCGCGTTTCAAGGAAGTCTTCGGTCAGAACATCTTCGTTGATCGCGCCAAGGCGTTCACGCAGGCCATGTACGCGATCGAGCGTTTCGAGCTTGAAGACCCGAGTTTCCATCCGTACACGAGCAAGTTCGATTACTATCTGGACGGTAAATTGCAACTAACGGCACAAGAATTGAGAGGCAAAAAGCTGTTCGACAATCCCGAGGGTGGCAATTGCGCCTCCTGCCATATCGATCAGGTCGGCGCCGACGGCTCCCATCCGCTTTTCACCGACTTCAACTTCCAGGCGCTCGGCGTGCCGCGCAATCCGGAATTGCGGGCCAACTCCGATCCGAAGTACTTCGATATGGGTCTGTGCGGACCGCTGCGCACCGATCAGGCGAGCGACAAAAGTAATTGCGGGCTCTTCAAATCGGTCTCGCTGCGCAATACGGCGACGCGTCAAGTGTTTTTCCACAACGGCCGGTTCCATACGCTGAAGGACGCGTTGCGCTTCTACGTGCAACGCGACACCAATCCGGCGAAGTGGTATCCAGAAGATGCGCACGGCAAGATCGACAAATTCAACGACTTGCCCGTCGCGCTACGCGTCAACGTCGACACGACAGACGAGCCGCTCACACGCAAAGCCGGCGAGCGTCCGGTCTGGTCGGAGCGCGATATCGACGACGTCGCCGCTTTCCTCGCCACGCTGAACGACGATTACGTTCCAAAGCCGAAACCAACGCATTGAACGCGAAAGAAGCACGGGCGGCCGCAATTCCTAAGACGAATTTCGGCTCGTTCTGGGTCTAATTTGGGGGCAGAGCTATAATGGCCGGATCCCCTTTTCTTTCCCGTCCTCCGTTATGAGCCGGTTACTTTGCCTGATCGTGCTGTCGCTCGGCCTGATGCAGACCGCGGCGGCCGACGAAAACACCGAGCGAATGTCCGCGTATCTCACGCATAAATTCGGCTTGGCAAAGGAAAAGGCTGAAAAGATTTCCGACGCGGTGCAATCCGCCGCCTCGAAATATTCCCTCCCGCCGGCGCTCCTGCTGGCGATCATCTCGATCGAATCCCGCTTCAAGGAAAAGGCCAAGGGCGCCAACGGCGCGACCGGGCTGATGCAGGTGGTGCCTGGCGCGCATCGCGGGCTGCTGAGGAACGTCAAGGATCTCACCGAGCCGACCGCGAACATCGAAGTGGGTTCGGCGATCCTGTACGGCTACATGCGCTCGGCCAACGGCGACATGAACGCCGCGCTCAAGAGCTACGGCGGCTCGCAGGCCTACGCGCAGAAAGTGAGCTTGAAGGTTGAAGATTTCGCGGCGGTCGCCACGCCTCAAGACTCTAATCGACAGGCGGATGCGCAGGCTGTCGCCTGCGCGGCGCAACCCGCGCCCGACCATTGCGCTGCGCTGGATAGCTGGGCCGATGCGTTCACGATTCCGGCCGTCAGCGCCGCCGGGAAAAATGGCGCGACCGCGTCGTCAATTGGACTTCCCGCTACGTCGCACTGAGCGACATCCCGTTTTTGCTGTTTCTTCTTTCACGGCGTCGCGGCCGTGGTAATGCGTTGTCACGTCCTGCGATATGCCGGAGTGCGTGCTTTTTACGCATATTTGCCAACCGCTCTACAATGCATTCCCATTCGCGCTCACGCGGCGTCTCTTCCGATCGACCATGCCGACCTCGTTTTTTAAAGCCCCTGCCGCCGCGCTCGCCGGCCTGCTGACCCTTGCCGCCTGTAGCAGCGCGCCGCAGCAGAAATTCCAACAGGAACTGTTCGAAACTGGCGCGAGCCCGTATGCACGCAATTTCAATTCGAGTGCGACGGATACCTGCGAGGCCGCGCGTCGTGCGCTATTGAGCCAAGGCTATCTGACGACGATGACGCGTAACGACACCGTCGATGGCACCAAGAATTTCCAGCCGACCGGCGATAGCCACGTGGTCGTAGAATTTCACGTGGTCTGCACGCCCGGGGAAGAGGCGAGCGATACCAGCATCGTCTACGTCAATGCCGTTCAGAACGGCTTTGCGCTGAAGAAAAGCGACACCTCGGCGAGTGTCGGGCTGAGTGTGCTGGGTTCGCTGTCGCTGCCGATCCGCTCGAACAGCGATGCGATGGTCAAAATCTCGAGCGAAACGATTCCCTCGGGCAAGTTCTACGACCGGTTCTTCGGCCTTGTCGATCACTATCTGCAAACGGTGGTGCGCACGCAGCCGGTCGCGAACAGCCGCATCGAGACGCGCCTCCTGCCGGTGCCGGTTCAAGCGGCGGCTCCGGCGACTGTTCGCGAGATGCCCGACGCGATCGGCACGGCGGCGTCCGTGCCACCGGCGAGCGGAGTCGGCGTGGCGCCTTGAGTGATCTACGGGAGTTCGCCGGGTGGAGGTTGATCAAGCGCTGATCAGCCTTCAATCTCACCGCGAAGCATCACTTATCCTATGTCTTTTACTTCATATGTATATATATGTAGTAATAGTTAACAAGGGTTAACCCCTTCTGTGGATAACTCCCAAATGTTCCGTCACATCAATGTCATGCAAACTCCACAACCCTGCGGAACACGTCTGTAGAAAAACTACAAACCTGGGATAAGTTCGATGGCGCCTGGCTGATGGGCCGTCTTATCAAGATTCCGCACACAGGCTGTTCCACGCGCTATCCCGAAGTTATTCATAGGGAACTGTGGATAACTCGCCTTCGAGCCCCTTTCTTCAACTGCTGCCGGGCAGGTTTTTCAACTTCGCCATGCGCTCGCCACCGTACAGACCGCAGCCGCCCCGACGCGCACATTCAAGACGGACGGTACAAAGATTGCGTCTCTCTTTTTGCAAGCGCGACTGTTGCTATTTAGTCAAAACCATTTCGGTAACGGCCGATCCAGGCATAGAGTTAAAGTGTTTTCTGAAGTTAATGGTGCGGTGCGGGGGTGTGGAATGAAACGTAGAACAGCACGACAGCTTGTCCGTCTTCTCTCGGATATTCGACATGCCACCCATTGCAGCACGCTACGGGCGGCAGCCACCAACCGGGCCATTACGCTCGCATCCGCTGAACACGACGCGGACGTTGCGGACAGCGACGGCAACACCGATCCCACGCGCGACGCGCATCAAGACAAGCCAGCCCGGAGCGGATCATGAGAATGGCAAGCGAACAGTCGCTGCGGTTTCTAGTGGAAAAATGGCTTGCGCCGGAGCCTTCCGTGCCGGTTCATGTCACCGAATTCAGCCGTACCCGCCTGGGTGGCCGCCGCTATGTACGCGTCGAGACGTCGCTCGAGGCGGGCTCACGCGGGTTGTTCTTCTTTCGTCACGACGACGGCTGCTGGTGTGTGTTTCCGCCCACCGCGGACACGCCGGCTTTGTATGCGCAGTCGCGAGCTGCGTGAAGACGGCCAGCAATCCAGCAACGCCGAGCGCCTACGCAAAATAGCTCGCACTCCTCGACACGCGATAAGTCGACCGTCTACATCCTCAAGCCGATGCATTCAGGACGATGTATGAGGCAAGCGTTCACGCCCGCGTCGCCATGCCGGCATCACCTGACACACGATCAATCCCGCCAGCATCAACGCGCACCCGAACAGCGCGCGCGCCGACAGTGTCTCGCCAAGCACGAGCCAGGCCGCTAGCGCGGCGAACACGCCCTCCATGCTGAAGATCACCGCCGCATGCGACGGCGCCGCATGCTTTTGCGCGACCACCTGAATCGTGTAGGCGATGCCGACTGACAGCGCTCCGCCGTACAAAATGGTCGGCGCGGCACGTGTAATCACCACCAGACTGAACGGTTCGACGGCGAGACCGACGACAAGGCACGCTAGCCCACACGTCACGAACTGCACGAGTGCGAGCATGAGCGTGTCATGACGTAGCGCGAAGCGCCCGACCAGCATCATCTGGATGGAGATGACGAGCGAGCCGGCCAGTTGATACCAGTCGCCGTACAGCATCGAAAACTGCTCGTTCACGCTCAGAAAATACATGCCTACCGCCGCGAGCGCCGCACCGAGCCACGTCCCGATTCCCGTGCGATGTTTGAACAGCACGCCCAGCAGCGGCACGATTACCACGTACAACGAACTGATGAAGCCCGCATTGGCGACCTTCGTGTATTGCAGGCCGATCTGTTGCAACGAAATCGAAGCGGCCAACACCACGCCGAGCAGCACGCCGGCACCTAAGAGCTCGCGAGCGCCACCGGGTTCGCGCTTCGACAGTTCGGCCAGCGCGGAGCGCCGGACACAAACAATCAGCGTCAGCACGACGAGTGCGCCGAGCAGGAAGCGCAGTCCCGTGAAGAGAAACGGTCCGATCGCGTCGAGACTCAGGCGTTGCGCGACGAACGCTGAGCCCCAAATCATCGCGGCGATCAGCATCAGCACATTGGCATGCAGGTGTTGGCGGGTTTCGGCTTTCAAAGGTGGTTTTTCAGGTTCGATGTTGATGACAACGCGTTCGCGGCTGACTGGCGGCGTCGACTCGATGAGCGCGTCGCCGTTCGGCCGCAGACATGATACGTGTGCACCGCGAGGGCTGATGTCCGGGCATCCCGCAGTATCGGCATCTTCGAGCAGACGCACGCGACCTTGAATGATCCGATCGATCCATAGTCGTTCGCAGCGCGCCCGACTCGGGCGATAATCGCGCGACGGCCAACAGTTCAGTGCACGACTGACCCAGCGAGCCGGCTGATTTTCAGGCAAACGCAATGGATGAGAAAGACTGGATCGCCGGC
Source organism: Paraburkholderia sp. RL17-380-BIE-A (assembly GCF_046028085.1). Taxonomy (NCBI): domain Bacteria; kingdom Pseudomonadati; phylum Pseudomonadota; class Betaproteobacteria; order Burkholderiales; family Burkholderiaceae; genus Paraburkholderia; species Paraburkholderia sp. RL17-380-BIE-A. The sequence continues at coordinate 33,490 of NZ_JARESQ010000011.1, read as the reverse complement.
GCGGCCAAAGCGCTGGCGATCATCGAAGCATTCGACGAAGAGCACGCCCGCATGACACCGACCATGGTGGCTGGGCGCGCGGGCCTGTCGCGCACGGCGGCGCGTCGCTATCTGCTGACGTTGCGCGAACTCGGCTATGTGGACACCGACGGCAAGCTATTCTGGCTCGCGCCGCGTGTCTTGCGGCTCGGCCAGTCGTATCTGGATTCAGCGCGCTTGCCGCGCACCGTGCAGCCGTTTCTCCAACGTATTACCGCAACGGTGCAGGAAACCGCGCTGGTGGCGATTCTCGATGAACACGACGTGGTGTATGTGGCGCGCAACGGCGTGAACCGGGCGATGGCGGTCGGCTTCGTGCTCGGCTCGCGCGCGCCCGCGCCGTTGTCGTCGGCGGGACTGGTTTTGCTGGCGTTTCAGGCGCCGGAGAGCATCGAGCAGTGGCTCGCGTCTTACCCGATCAAGGTGTTCACGCCTCACACCTACTCGACGATCGAACAGTTGCGTGATGTGCTCGGCGAAATTCGCCGCAATGGCTACGTGGTCACCGACCAGCAACTGGAGTTGGGCGTGCGCGGCGTCGCGGTGCCGTTGCGTGACCGGCATGGTTCGGTCGTGGCGGCGATCAGCGTCAGCATGCCGATCGGACAGGAGTCGGCGAACGCCGCGTTGCATCGCGTGTTGCCGACCCTTCTGGAGAACGCCAGCCTGTTGCGCAACCTGGTTTGATGCGGTCTAGGTGAATCCCCTGGTAGGCGGCGCTTGACGAGTGAAAGCGTGTCGAAAGCAAGCTGTCTCCCGGAAAATACATATCGAGTTTTGGGCATGACAAACCGCCTACACTGCGTAATACTCTCCCGCGGGGAGCGGGAAGGCGCCTCAAGCCCTGTCTGCTTCACCGTGCAGCTTATTCATTCACATTGACTCAGTCGTCCAGGTTTGGGGAACAACACATGAAAAAAGTTATCGTCTCGCTCGCAGCCGCTTCGATCGCGCTGGTTTCCGTTCAAGCTTTCGCACAAGCGTCGGACGCAGCAGCACCGGCTGCTGCAGCAAGCGCGCCGAAGAAGCATCACGTCAAGAAGCTGAAGACGCACGGCAAGCGCGCTCCGGTTTCGGCAGCCGCTTCGGCAGCTGGCACGAACGACAAGGGCACGCAAAACTAAGCTGCGGCCCGATTTTTCGGGCCAGCCTCGCCGGTTGACCGTTCCGAGCCGCTTGTCGGCAGGTGCAATGTGATCCGGATGAAGGCGTCGTAAGCAAAAAGGCCAGAGCTCGTGCTCTGGCCTTTTGCATTCCGGGCGCGGTTGTCGCGGCGATTAGCCTGCGAGTCCACGCTTGATGACTTCGTTCAGCAGTCCGCTCATTCCTTCGGGATGGGTCGCGGCCCGCTCTTTCAGCTCGGTCACCAAATCGCCGTTCAGCTTGCACGCGAATGCGACCAGGCCCTGCGCCTGATCGAGCTTGCGCTGTTCGCGGCGATCGAGCTTCGGCTCGGCGGCCGCGGCTTTGCCGAAACGGTCGGCCGTCGACAGCTTCATTGCATTGTTCAGCTTGAGTGCCTTGTTCTTTTCAAGGTCGGTCTTTTTCATCGCCATACGGAAGGCCTCTGCCAGATAAGTAATCCCGCATTGTACGCACCGCGCCGGACGTCGGGCGAGCGCGCGGCGCCAGGGGCTTCACCTGCATCGATCGCCGCGCAAAGTGGGATCCAGAGTAAGCACCTCAATCGGAGCTCAGGCAGACCGGCCAGGCGCGGCCGCCACGCTGTCCATGAGCGCGCGCATTCTCTGCCAATGGGTGCCTTCCCAAAACACGCGACGGCACACGTCGCAGGTAACGAACTGTGCATGCCTTTCCAGCACGCCGTCGGGAGCACGTTTGCCGACTTCCTCCTTGGGGATGCGCCGTAGCGGCACATTGCACATCAGACACAAGCGAAATGGTTGCGCGCTGCCGGCCAGATCGAGCCGTTCAAACACTTCGCGCAATTGTTCGCGTGGTCTGAGCGTGCGGACATAGCAGCCATGCGTGATGCTGCGGCGTTTCAATAACTCGCGGTCACGTGTCAGGACGATGCGCTGTTGCGCGGCGGCCAGCGCTTCGATGTCGGCGTCGGGAAAGTGGTTGTCGTACAGCGTATCGAAGCCGGCAAGCCGCAGGAGCGGCGCGAGGCCGCCCAGATGTGCGTCGGCGATGAAGCGCACCACGCGCAGCGGCCGTTCGCGCACGCGCAGAAGCGGCTGGATGTCGAGCGCTTCAAACTTCGGATACACGGCTATGCGATCGCCGTCCGAGAGGGGATGATTGAAACCGACCGACTCGCCGTTGACCAGAATCAGTTCGACCTCGGTGTGCGGCACGCCAAGCACCTCGATCATGTGCTTGGCGGTGGCGCCCGGCGCGCAAGCATAACTGAACGCGCGCCGGCGTAGCGGGCGCGCGAGAAAATCGTTCAGCTCCTCGTAGAAGCGGAATGTCGCGGTCACCATCACCGCAGTATCGCACCGTGTTTCATTGCGTGCTGTCCTGCACGTGTCGCATGGGTGTGCTTTACTTCCAGTTCTTTAGAAGACGGAGCGACAGATGGACATCGGTTTTATCGGTCTCGGCGAGATGGGCGCCGCGATGGTTGCAAACATTTTGAAAGCCGGTCATCAGGTGCGCGTGTGGAATCGCTCGCCGGAACGTGCGCAGCCGCTCGTCGATGCAGGCGCGCGGATCGTCGCGACGCCGGCCGAAGCGTTTGCGGGCGACGCCGTGTTCTCGATGCTCGCCGACGATAGCGCGTTGCGCGAGGTCATCACCGCCGCCCTGCTGGAACATGCTCCGCGTGGACTGATTCACGTGAACATGGCGACGATCTCGGTCGCGCTGGCCGAGGAACTGGCGACGGCGCACGCATCGCGCGGCGTTCACTACGTGGCCGCGCCGGTGTTGGGCCGGCCCGATGTCGCCGCGGCGGGCAAGCTGACCATCGTGGCGGGCGGACCGGCCGAGTCGATCGACCGTGTTCAGCCGATTTTCGACGTAATCGGCCAGAAAACCTGGCGCATCGGTTCGCTGCCGCAGCAGGCGAATGTCATGAAGCTCGCGGCTAACTTCATGCTGGGCGCGGCAGTCGAGACGCTCGGCGAAGCGGCCACTCTGGTGACCGGGCACGGTCTGGCGATGCAGGATTTCCTCGACGTGATTACGAGCGGCCTGTTTCCGGGCCCGGTCTATTCGGGCTACGGCAAGCTGATCGCGGAGCAGCGCTACGAGCCGGCGCTGTTCAAGGCGCGTCTTGGCCTGAAGGACATGCGTCTGGCGCTGGCCGCGGCTGAGGCCGTGACGACGCCGCTGCCGATCGCCAGCGTAGTGCGTGACAGTCTGATCGAAGCGGTGGCTCACGGCGACGGCGAGAAGGATTTCGCCGTGCTGGGCCAGGTCGCCGCACGGCGAGCAGGGCGCTAAGAGGCACTGACATGCGGTGGTGACGGGCGCGGGCGGGCATAATAGGCGCCCGATCCTATTTCGCCGTGATTCCCATGAGCCTGCATACCTGGTGGTTGTTCGTCGCCACTGTCTTTGTCGTTTCCGCGATTCCCGGTCCGAACATGCTGCTCGTGATGACGCACGGCGCCCAGCACGGCTTGCGCCGCTCCAGCGCCACCATGGCGGGCTGCCTGTCGGCGCTGGTGCTGATGCTGGCGGTATCGGCGGCGGGGCTTGGCGTGTTTCTCGAAGCCTGGCCGGCCATGTTCAACGCGCTGCGGATGATCGGCGCGGCCTACCTCGTGTATCTCGGCATCAAGGCATGGCGCGCGCCGGCCGACGAAGCCGCCGCCGGCAACGCCGACGAACTGGCCGCCAGGCCCGCGCGTTCGCGCCTCGCGCTGTTCCGCAACGGGTTCCTCGTCGCGGGCAGCAATCCGAAGGCGATTCTGTTTGCCGCGGCGCTGTTGCCGCAATTCATCGACGCCGCTCAGCCCAAGCTGCCGCAATTTGGTGTGCTCGTGGCGACTTTTGCCGTGATCGAGGTGAGCTGGTATCTGGTGTACGCGGGGTTTGGCACGCGCATTGGCGCGAGATTGAAGAGCCGCAGCGTCGCCAGGATGTTCAATCGGCTGACCGGCGGCGTGTTCGTCGGATTCGGCGCGATGATGGCGCTGGTTCGCCACTGAGCGGACGGGGCAGCGCCTTCGACAACGGTGGAAGCACAAGACACCTGGGAGGCTGTTGCATTTTTGCAACGTTGAGGGTCTACCCTAATTTGCATGTTGCGCCGCACCAAAGCATTTGCTATATTCTGTCTTGTCTCCTCCATGTCTCCTCTGATATGGATTCAGCCCGCCCAATTAGGCGGGCTTTTTTTTGCCCTGAATTTTTTGCACTGAGTTCGCAGCATCCCCGAAAAACACGAGCCGGCTGGCCCTTTCGCAGGGCCGCCGGCTTTGTTGCGTCGGCACGGAACTCAGAACTTGTACGAGACGGCGAGGAAAGAAATGATCGGATCGGCGCTCAAGTCCGCCTTCGAGACCCCCAGCTCCGTGCCATCCGCCGCCTTGATGATGACCGACGAGGTCGTCTTCAGCGGGATGTAGGTGACCGACGCCACGAGCCCCCAGTGATCCGTGATGTTGTACGCGAGCCCCGCGTTGAACACCGGCGCCCACGACGACGACGCCTTCGCCGACACCTGCGTCTGCCCCGGCTTGCCCGCGCCGGCCGCCAGCACCGCGCCGAGGTTGTTCTGCGTCGACTGGACGAAGTTCTGGCTCAACTGAATGTCCGAGAACCAGTTGTACGACACACCCACGCCGACAAACGGGCGGAACTTCGCCGTCGGCTCGTTGAAGTAGTACTGGAACAGCAGCGCCGGGCTCCACTGGCGCACGCTCTTCACGATCGGATTGGCCTGCGGATCGCCCAGATCCTGTTGACCGAGCGCGCCTGCCGGTCCCGGCGGTTTGATGACGCCGTGCCCATAGATCTTGAACACCGGCGGCACACCGGCCACGGTCGTCACGGCAATGTGATCGGTGAGGTAATGGCTGAACACCAGGCCGACGGTATCGGCGCTGCCGGTCGACAAACCCGTACCGGCCGAAGTGAACGAGCTTGGCAGGCGCAGCGGCGTGTTGATCGGCGTCGGCGCGACGTTGGTGGTGAGCGGCGTGCTCGAATCCTGCGGCATCACGTGAAACCAGCCGAGTACCGCGACGTTGTCGCCCGCATGTTGGGCGTGCGCGCCGGCTGACAGGCAGGCGACCATTAACGCGAAACAGATTCTTTTCATGTTGTTCCTCCTGAGGCGCGCGTGAAGCTGATCGCGCGCGGCAAGCGACGGCAGGTCCGCGACCGCGCCGGTGCGCTGCTTATTCGGTGGGCGCCGGCTGCCGCGCTGTGACGCCGCTGTGACGCCGCTGTGACGCCATGCGGCAGCCGGGACGCGAACGCCACGTTGCAACGTGGCGGCGCGTGCGGCGCCCATTACTGGACGAAGGCGCCGATCGTGAAATACGGCGAAGCCGCGTTGGTCAGATCGAGGTAGCCGAACACCCCGCCCGTGAAGATCATCTTTCCGGTCGGCGTGGTGCCGGTCGAGGCGCCCACTCGCGTCGTCGTCACTACGCCCGGCACGGCTTGGGTGAAGTCCAGATTCAGCGCCGTCGCGAGCGATGCCTGCGATGCGTTGAACGGATCGAGCAGCGTAGCCTCGGTGCCTTCGAGCGCGGTGGTGCGGTAGTCGAACTGGCTATCCACGCCGATGTACTCGCCGTTTTGCGAGTTCACCGCGATCGCGCTTCGCGGCGCCAGAATCGAGATGCCCGACTCGTCGTCGGCGTAAGGCCCGAGCGCGCCGTTTTGCGGCACGGTCACCGACGAGTTCGCCGCGCCGGTTCGCACCAGAATCGGCACCAACTGGTTACGCAGCTTGCCGACGATCATGTAGCCGCGCGCTTCCGGGGTCGTCGCGAGGGTGGGCTTCGCCTGGCCAAGGAAGTTGTTGGTCTGGAACGCGCCGCTGCCGTCCGCCGACTGCGCGAAGTTGCCGCCGGGTTGCTGACACTTGCCGGCGTTGATGCCGGAATTGTCACACTCGGTCCACGTGCCGTCCGCGTTGATCGTGATCTTCGAATCGACCGCGACCGGCGCGAAGTTTTGCGACGGTACCTGGTGATAGCCGAGCTGGTTGTACGTGCCGGCCACGTTCGCCAGATTCGTTTCAATCGACGAGAAGCCGATGAACGGGTAGTACGGGAACTTGGTATCCGGCACGGCGCCTACGCCGAGAATCCCGCCGAACGAAATTTCCGCGCCCGGGATCGTGCCGCCCGCCACGCCTTCGCCGACGAAAATCCGCGCCGGACGATTCGGGTCGAGACTCGCGCCGTTCAGGCGGAATGCGCACTGGTTGAGCTTGTTGGTCGGCAGCAGGGTTTCCTGGGTGAGCGTGCCGCTGGCTGACTGCCCTGCGCGCGTTGGGACGACAGTGCCGGTGGTTGCCGGAATCGGCGACTCGATGTAACTGATCTGCCAGGTCATCTTGGTCGTGTCGAGTTGCAGCTTGACCAGCTCGCCGTCGCCGCCGCCGCCCGTGAATACCGTGCCGTAGTCCAGCGACGCAGGGCACAGCCGGACTTCCGTCACGGGCCCGTCACCGCCGCCGCCACCACACGCCCCCAGCAACGGTGCAGCAAGAGCGAGCACCGAAAGGATTCTCCATTTCATACCGCCTCCAGAATTTTCTCGTTGTGTGTGGCCGGCTCCCAGTCCAGCCACCTGATTTATTTATGTCTCGTACTGCGAACTGCCGGTCCGTTGTGACTTACTTGCTGATTTGCGCGCCGATACCGAAGTAAGGTGCGCTCGAAGCCGTGCTGTTGAGTTGCGATGTCGGCGCTACGCCGCCATTGACGGTCCCTTGAATCTCGATCGCATAGAGGCCGCCCGAAGCGATTGCGAGCCCTTTTTGACCGTTGGCCTGCTGGACGCCGACCAGTCCGGGACTCGGCAGGCCGTAGCCCAGACCGAAGCCGTCCTCCGCCGCCGAAGTCGACGGGTTGATGAAGGTGCCGACGCCGCCCTGGATCAATGCCGCCGTGTACTTGAAGTTGGAGTCGGCACCTACGTAGCCGCCGTCGAAGCCGCCGGACGCAAGCGGTTTAGCCGCGGCCAGCAGGGCGATGCCGGATTCGTCGTCGACCTTGGCGTCGGAGTGCAGCAATACCGCGGTGCCCAGGTTGACGGAGCCCGTGCGAATGACGAGCGGCACCGTCGCGCCGTTGATCTGGCCGAGGATCATGTGCGCCTGCGCCGACACGCCGCTCGGCTGGTTCAGTGGCGGCAGCTTGAGCTGAGTGCCGATCTGCGGCGCATTCTGGCTGTCGAAGTAGCCGCTGGCATTGGCGGTCCATGCCGTGCCCGTCGTCAGGCAGCCGCTCGAGCTCGGCGTAAATGCCGCGTTGGCCGGATTCGAGCCCGTGCAGTTGCCGGCCGCGTCGAAGGTTTCGACCGTGTTGGTGGCGGTCGCCGCGTACGAGCCGGACGGTACGAGGTGATACAGCAGACCGTTGTAGGTGCCGGCCAGCTTGGTGATATCGGCGGTCGTGCTGGCAAATCCGAGGAACGGGTAGAAGTCGAAGTGCCGGTTCGGTACCGCGCCGACGTGATCGATGATGCCGGGAATGATGGTCAGGCCGTCGTACTCGACAGTCGCGCCCGGAATGCCGCCGCCGGCCACGCCCTGGCCGACCAGAATCATCGGCGGGTTCGGGTTGTTGACGAAGTCGGGCGTCGTGTAGGTCGTGCCGTTCGCGGGCGCGGTGCCGGTGCCTTTGCCGAGAATGAAAGCGCAGCGGGTTTGCTCCGCGGTCGGCAGCATGCCGGTCGGAGGATGGATCACTGCACCGGTAATCTGTGTGCCTTCGCGCGTGATGGTGACGTCGGCGCTGGTCAGCGGGATCGGCGACTTGAGCCACTTCAGCGAGTAGGTCATCGCTGTCGCGTCGATATTGAGTTGCACGACTTCGCCGCTACCCGCTCCGCCGAGGAACGTGCTCTTGACGATGTCGGCCGTGGCGGGACACAACGCAGTCGCACCGGCGCTCGAGGTCGGCGGACCTTGCACGCCGCAACTCGCGCCTGAGCATTGCGCGGGGTTGACCGGGCCTGGATTGTCGGCCTTGCCGCCACCGCAGGCGATCAGGAATGGGGCCGTGGCAATGGCCATCGCCAAGCCTCGAGTAATGGCGTGCGACATGCTGCTGTCTCCCTTCATGTAATTGTGCGAGCTAATTTCGCTGTGCGGATAATGGCTGTCAATTGAATGAGCCGTCTAAAAAGACTGATTCAAACAGCGTTCCTTTTCGAGGACGCGCACCGCGTGGACACTGGCGGCCCTTTTAAACAAAAAATGTTTTTTCGGCTTGGGGATGACATCGTTGCTTCGCCGCACTGCCTTGCCAGGCAAGCGTTACAGCAAAATGGCTCTATGATCTTCGAACGACCGTTCGCGAAAAAATCCGGAGTTTCCCTATGCGGAAAACTATGCTGTGGGCGTGGTTCTCAGGAATGAATTACCGGCAGTTTCTCAGGTAATCGGATTTTTATTTTTTAAGTAATGCGGGCTACTACCGATTAACTGCGGGAAATGGAATTGAAATCGGCGGGATTTAAAACAGAAAGGCCGATCCTGGTGGACCGGCCTTTTTTGTGACTCGACGGCGCATTGCCGCCGGTAGCGCAGGGTTGATCAGCGTTTCAAGCCGCTGTCTTCGCTGGCGCCGATCGCGAGGTTCATGCACTGGATCGCCGCGCCCGACGCGCCCTTGCCCAGGTTGTCCAGACGCGCGACGGTCACGAAGCGTTCTTCGTTGCCGAACACGAACAGGTCGACGCGGTTGGTTTCGTTGTTCGCCTGCACGTCGAAGAAGCCGCTGTCGAGGTTTGCTTCCGCGTCGAACGGCGCAACGTGCACGAAGGTCTCGCCCGCGTAGTACTCGGCAAACAGCGCCTGCACGTCTTGCGGTGTGGCCTTCTTCGCCAGCTGGTTTGGCGAGAAGAAGGTGGTGACCGCGAGACCCTTGTAGAAGTCGCCGACGATCGGCGTAAAGACCGGCGCCGATTTCAGGCCCGTATGCGCAGCCATTTCCGGCAGATGCTTGTGAGTCAGACCAAGCGCGTACGGACGCGGGCTCTTGAGCTTGTCGTTGCCGCCGGCTTCGTAGTCGGCAATCATTTTCTTGCCGCCGCCGCTGTAGCCGGTGATCGAGTAAGCATGCGCGGCGAACTCGGGCGCCACCACGCCTGCTTCGACCAGCGGACGCATGGCGAGCACGAACGCCGACGCATGGCATCCCGGCACCGCAATGCGTTTCGCCGTGCGCAGACGCTCGCGCTGCGAGCGCGCCAGCTCGGGCAGGCCGTAAGCCCAGTCGGCGGAAGTACGGAACGCGGTGCTGGCATCGATCAGCACGGTGCGATCGTTCTCGACCAGCGAAGCGGATTCGCGCGATGCGACGTCGGGCAGGCACAGGAACGTGACGTCGGACGCATTGATGAGACGACGGCGCTCGTCGAGGTCTTTGCGCTTCGCTTCTTCGATACGCAGGATCTCAACGTCGGCGCGTTGCGACAGGTATTCGAAAATCTTCAGGCCGGTCGTACCTTCCTGTCCGTCGACAAAAACTTTCGTGCTCATCTCGATCTCACTGGCTTGCTGGAAACAGGGCGCGACACCGCGCCGGAACGTTATTTTAAGACCTGATGGCGGCCGACGTGCAAAAGGGGTGAAAAAACGACGATGCACGCCGAACGTGACATCGGCGTGACCCGTTGTGCGGCAGATGCCAGCCGATGCCGGCCGGATCGCGGCAATCCGTGCGTCAGCGGGCGGCGGCGATCCAGCGTGCCGTGACGCCGGCCACCCGTGCGCCGAACATCCGCGCGGTTTCCAGGTCGCCGGCGGGCGGTGCTTCTTCCGGCGATGCATCGGCCGGTGACTGCGTGAGCAGGCCGGTCGAGCCGCCTACATAGTTCAGGTCGTTGCGGGTCGCCGCCTTGGTGTTGGACGGCATCATGCCGGTGCCCGCCCAGATCATGCCGTGCTGCATGGCCAACGTGACGAAGTACTGGATCGTCGAGAACTTGTCGCCGTTCATGGTCGCGGAGTTGGTGAAGCCGGCCGCGATCTTGTCCTTCCACGTCTGTCCGAACCAAGGTTTCGAGCTCGCGTCGGCGAACTTCTTGAAGTCGGCGGAAGGGCCGCCCATGTAGGTCGGCGCGCCGAAGATGATGGCGTCGGCCGCGGCGAGTTCGGCCCAGGCCGCCTCGTCGATCTCGCCGACCGGCAGCAATTTCCCGTCCGCGCCGGCTTCGAGAGCGCCCGCCAGCACGGCCTCGGCGACTTTCTTCGTGTGGCCGTAGCCGCTGTGATAAACGATGACGATCTTCGACATGTAACACTCTCCAGCAAAATGAACGAGGATGGGTGAGGCACGGCAATGGTGCGCAGTGGTGTCGGCGCTGCCCCGGCAAGCTTGACGCGTACCGTCGTCCTGCACATTAGCGTGCGCGAATGACAGAATTTCGGCGCGGGCGGCAATACGACGCAAGCCGTGCGCCAAGCGAGGCTCCGGCCGGCGCTCGTGCGACTGGGTTGCGCGCGCTGCAAGGCGCGAGTCTAGCGACCGTAATTGACCACGAGCCGAGCACTGCCAAGTGTGGCGGTGCTGATCTCGTGGTCGAACATCAGCGCGGGGCGGCCTTGCGCGAGGCGCAGGTCGGCGCTGCTGAGCGCATAAACGGTGATGATGTAGCGATGCGGTTTGCCGGGCGGCGGACATGGACCGCCGTAGCCGTCGGTATCGAAATCGTTGCGCGCTTCGACCGCGCCCAGTTTGCTGAGGAACCCGGAGGAACTCGCATTCTCCGGCAAGCTGCCGACCGTAGCCGGAATGCCCGCAACGGACCAATGCCACCATCCGCGGCCTGGCGCATCCTGATCGAACATGGTGACCGCGAAGCTGCGCGTGCCGGGCGGAGCGTCGTGCCAGGAAAGTTGTGGCGAGCGGTTGCCGCCTTTGCAGTCGTCCTGATTGAAAACCTGAGCGGCTTCCACCGTGCCGCCCGCCCGGAAGCTGGCGCTGGTCAACGCAAACGCACCCTCGGCGAAGGCGTATGGCATGTGCGCCACCCATAACGCGAGCCCGAGCATAGCGCAGGAAAGAAGCGGCAAACGGCGCAACGGTGAAGCATTCGAAACGACCAGGCAACGCGAGCGCATGTGCCGGTTCTCCAGTGAGGGCGCGAGGCGGTAGCGCTCGCGAAAGTTATTGTCCCTATTTTGTTCCCCAAGGTCGGTCCAAGTCTAACATTAGCTCTGCTACGCACCATTGTTGCGCAGTCCGGTGGAATATACGGGCCAGAATCGGCTATAGTCGGAGGAATTGTCCGCGCGAACGCAGGCCGCGTCCTCATCCGTTTACGAAATAGAAAACAAAGGCATGTCAGAAGTTCTGGAGAGTGTTTTATCTGTCGAGGGGAGGGCAATGCAAGATCCTGTCAGGGTCGTGGTCGCTGACGACCACCCGGTTATTCTGTTCGGGGCCGAGCAGGCTTTGCTCAAGTTTCCTGGTCTGCAAGTGGTCGCGCGTGCGCGGCAGTCAACCGAATTGATCAAGGTGCTGCAAACCATGGCTTGCGACGTGCTCGTCACGGATCTGGCCATGCCTGGTGGCCAGTATGGCGACGGCTTGCCGCTGATTGGCTATCTGCGCCGCAATTTCCCTAACCTTCCTATCGTCGTCCTGACGATGCTGGAGAATGCCGCGTTGCTGAAGCGGCTGAGCGAACTCGGCGTGACCTCGGTCGTCAACAAGTCGGACGATCTAAGCCACATTGGGCTCGCGGTGCAGCACGTGAGCCGCAACCTCGAGTACATGAGCCCGTCGGTCAAGGCTTCGTTAGATGCGCTGCGCATGAATGCCGGCGGCAAGAACGACGAAGTCATGCTGTCCAAACGTGAGCTGGAGGTGGTGCGTCTGTTCGTGTCCGGCATGACGATCAAGGAAATCTCCGAGCAACTCAACCGCAGCATCAAGACGATCAGTACACAGAAGAACACCGCCATGCGCAAACTCGGCATTGAGCGGGATTCCGAATTGTTCCAGTACGCGCAGAGCAATGGCTTGCTGAATCTGTCGTCGCATTCGGCGGAAGAGCCCGGTGGAACGTCTTAAGTTCGTTTGCTTTTGCTAAGGCAAAAATAGAAAAAGGGCGCCTGTCGATAAGACAGGCGCCCTTTTTATTCAATCCGCGTCAGGCGGCGAGGCTTATTGCGGCGTCGAGGTCGCGCCACCGTGTGCAGCAGACCATTCAGCCGGTGCGTGCAGGAATTTCTCCACTTCGTCGAGCGTCTTGGTGTCGAAGTACTTGTTTTCCTTCGCGACGCGCAACACGTCCCACCACGTGGCGAGCGCGTGCAGATCGACGTCGATGTCTTTCAGCACCGACACGCTTTCCTTGAAGATGTTGTAGTGGAACAGCACGAAGCAGTGGTTCACCGTCGCGCCGGCGGTGCGCAGCGCGTTGATGAAGTTGATTTTGCTGCGGCTGTCCGTGGTCAGGTCTTCGACCAGCAGCACGCGTTGACCTTCGGTCAGCAGGCCTTCGATCTGCGCGTTACGGCCGAAACCCTTCGGCTTCTTGCGCACGTATTGCATCGGCACCATCAGGCGATCGGAGAGCCATGCCGCGAACGGGATGCCCGCGGTTTCGCCACCGGCGACGGCGTCGATCTGCTCATAGCCGACGTCGCGCAGAATCGTGGTCTCGGCCATTTCCATCAGGCCGCGGCGCACGCGCGGGTACGAGATCAGCTTGCGGCAGTCGATATAAACCGGGCTCGCCCAGCCGGACGTGAAAATGTACGGTTTCTCCGCGTTGAAGTGCACTGCCTGTACTTCCAGCAGCATCTTGGCGGTCGTGTCGGAGATCGTCTGGCGATCGAAGCCTGTCATGGGCGGATCCTTGGGTGTGAGCGGGGAGAAGCGGGCGCGGAGCCCGGTGGCGCAGCAAGCGAGGTATGCCGCACCATGTTGGGCGGCGCCTTGATAGGCAAATACGCAGCCGGTCAGCGGAGTGCGGGCCGGATTTTGCTACGCGCGCAGGCCGATATTTTACCCGAAATGAGTCCTCCCGAGGAGGCCGTCTCGCCTGCCTGCTGCGGATGACGGCGATAACGGCCGCGCTGCGCCGGCTCGGCGTGCGCTGAAGGGATGCGCCGGCAGGCCCGATCCGCTCGCGCTTTTTGGTTCGCTTGTGAGCCGCCTGGGGCGCCTTTACACTCACGCGAATTTATCGGGTGCTTGCCGCCGTCGCCGCCGCCGTTGCCTATCTGACCTACGGAATGCTTTCAATGAATGTCGCTCCTTCCGCCACCGAGACCCGCGCATCCGCGAGGGAAGGCTACGCCGGCCGTGCGCTGATCGCCTCGGTACTCGGTTACGCGATGGACGGCTTCGATCTGCTGATCCTCGGCTTTATGCTGCCGGTGATCGCCGCCGATCTGCATCTGAACACCGCGCAAGGCGGCTCGCTCGTCACGTGGACGCTGATCGGCGCGGTGGCGGGTGGTGTGATCTTCGGCGTGTTGAGCGACTATTTCGGCCGCGTGCGCATGCTGACATGGACCATCCTGATCTTCGCCGTCTTCACCGGCTTGTGCGCGTTGGCGCAGGGCTACACCGACCTGCTGATCTATCGGACTATCGCCGGGATCGGGCTCGGCGGCGAGTTCGGCATCGGCATGACGCTGGTGGCCGAAGCCTGGCCGGCGTCGCAGCGAGCACGCGTGTCGTCCTATGTCGGGCTGGGATGGCAACTCGGTGTGCTGGCGGCAGCCTTGCTGACGCCGCTGCTGTTGCCGCTGATCGGCTGGCGCGGCATGTTCGCGCTCGGGCTGCTGCCGGCCGTGGTGTCGTTCTTTGTGCGGCGCCGCGTCGAAGAGCCGGCGCTTTTCACGGAGCGCGCGGCGCGCGGCAGGCGCAAGCTGCCGCTGAAACTGCTGGTGACCGATGGCCGCACTACGCGCGCCAGCCTCGGCGTGGCGATTCTCTGTTCGGTGCAGAACTTCGGCTATTACGGTCTGATGATCTGGCTGCCGAGCTATCTTTCGAAAACCTTCGGCTACTCGCTGACCAAATCCGGGCTGTGGACCGCCGTGACGGTTCTGGGCATGGCGTGCGGCATCTGGCTGTTCGGCATCGCCGCCGACCGCTTTGGCCGCAAGCCGACCTTTCTGTTCTACCAGGCGGGTGCGGTGGTAATGGTCTTCGTCTACGCGCACCTGAGCACGCCGGTGGCGCTTCTGATCGGCGGCGCGGCGATGGGCGTGTTCGTCAACGGCATGATCGGCGGTTACGGTGCGTTGATCTCCGAACTCTACCCGACCGATGCGCGAGCCACTGCCCAGAATGTGCTGTTCAATCTCGGCCGTGCGGTAGGCGGTTTCGGGCCGGTGGCCGTGGGCGCTTTGGCCGCGCGCTACTCGTTTGCTGCGGCGCTCGCTCTTCTCGCGTCGATCTATTTGCTCGACATCTTCGCGACGCTTTTCCTGATTCCCGAACGACGCGGTGCCGAGCTCGAATGAGCGCGAACAGCTCGCGTATGACCTGCGAATGACAAGCGGCCAGAAGTCCGCCGAATGCGGCGCTGCAGCATGGCAGGCCGTTGTTTCGCGGATGGTGAGCAGCGTTAACCACTCAGTCCATCGACGCTTTCGGGGTGTACACTAACCGACCCGCTAAGCACTCCGCACCGTCCCGTCCTCCGGTGAGGTTCAGCGCCGCGCCCAACCGGCGCATGCGAAAGCCGCGTCGGTCGATTATCCATTCGATAGATGTAAGCGACGCCAACTGTGCGGTGTGCCGGGCCCGATTATTTACGTCTCGCAGGTCAAAAAATGGACGAACAACTCAAGCAAAGCGCTCTCGCATATCACCAGAACCCGAAACCCGGCAAGATTTCGGTCACGCCCACCAAGCCGCTGTCGAACCAGCTCGACCTGTCGCTCGCGTACTCGCCGGGCGTTGCCGCCGCCTGTATGGCGATCTTCGAGGAGCCGCTCGACGCGCAGAAGTACACATCGCGCGGCAACCTGGTCGGCGTGATCACGAATGGCACGGCCGTGCTCGGCCTCGGCAACATCGGTCCGCTCGCAGCGAAGCCGGTCATGGAAGGCAAGGGTTGCCTTTTCAAGAAGTTCGCCGGCATCGACGTGTTCGACATCGAACTCTCGGAGTCGGATCCGGACAAGCTCGTTGAAGCGATCGCCATGCTCGAGCCCACGCTCGGCGGCATCAACCTCGAAGACATCAAGGCGCCCGAGTGCTTCTACATCGAGAAGAAGCTGCGTGAGCGCATGAAGATTCCGGTCTTCCACGACGATCAGCACGGCACGGCGATCATCGCGTCGGCGGCGATCCTGAACGGATTGAAAGTGGTCGGCAAGAAGCTCGACGAAGTGAAGCTGGTGTGTTCCGGCGCGGGCGCGGCAGCGATCGCGTGTCTGGATCTGCTGGTGAACCTGGGTCTGTCGAAGAAGAACGTTCTCGTGACCGACTCCAAGGGCGTGATCTACGAGGGTCGCGGCAACCTGGATCCGTCGAAGGAACGTTACGCGGCGAACACCGAAGCACGCACGCTCGCCGACGCGATTCGCGGCGCCGACGTGTTCCTCGGCTGCTCGAGCGCAGGCGTGCTGAAGCCGGAGATGGTCGCCGAGATGGGCACGCAGCCGCTGATTCTCGCGCTGGCGAATCCGGAACCGGAAATCCGCCCGGAAGACGCGAAGAAGGTTCGTCCGGACTGCATCATCGCGACCGGCCGTTCGGACTACCCGAACCAGGTCAACAACGTGCTGTGCTTCCCGTTCATCTTCCGCGGCGCGCTGGATGTCGGCGCCACCACGATCACGGAAGAAATGAAGCTCGCCTGCGTGCGCGCGATCGCCGAACTGGCCGAAGAAACCGATCAGGGCGATGAAGTCGCAAAGGCGTACGAAGGCCACTCGCTGGAATTCGGTCCCGAGTACCTGATTCCGAAGCCGTTCGATCCGCGCCTGATCATCAAGATCGCGCCGGCTGTCGCGCAAGCGGCAATGGATTCGGGCGTTGCGACCCGTCCGATCAAGGACATGGACGCGTATCGCGAAGAACTCGGCACGACCGTGTATCGCACGGGCATGGTGATGCGCCCGGTGTTCGCCGCGGCGAAGTCGGAACCGGCGCGCATCGTGTTCGCCGAAGGTGAAGACGAGCGTGTTCTGCGTGCAGCGCAGTTCGTGCTGCTGGAAAAGATCGCCAGGCCGATTCTGGTCGGCCGTCCGTCGGTGATCGAGATGCGTCTGAAGAAGATGGGCTCGAAGTTGAAGTGCGGCGAAGACTTCGAAGTGGTCGATCCGGAAGACGATCCGCGCTATCAGCAATCGTGGCAGGCATATCACGAACTCGGCGCGCGCGAAGGCGTGACACCGGACGTGGCGAAGGCCGCCATGCGCAAGTTCAACACGCTGATCGGCGCGATCCTCGTGCGCCTCGGCGAGGCCGACGGCATGATCTGCGGCATGATCGGCCAGTACCACACGCACCTGAAGTTCATCGAGCAAGTGCTGGGCAAGGCGGAAAACGTTCAGAACTTCGCGGCGATGAACCTGCTGATGCTGCCGGGCCGGAATCTGTTCATCTGCGATACGTACGTGAACGAGACACCGACCGCCGAGCAACTCGCCGACATGACGCTGCTGGCAGCGGGTGAGATCGAGAAGTTCGGCATCACGCCCAAGGTCGCCTTGCTGTCGAACTCGAACTTCGGCAGCGCGCCGTCTTCGTCGTCGCAACGCATGGCGGCGGCTCGCAAGCTGATTGTTGAACGCGCGCCCACGCTCGAGATCGACGGTGAGATGCACGGCGACGCGGCGTTGTCGGAAGCGGTGCGCAAGGCCGCATTCCCAGGCACGACGCTGAGCGGCGAAGCCAACCTGCTGATCATGCCGAACGTGGAAGCGGCGAACATCACGTACAACCTGCTGAAGATGATTGGCGGTGAAGGCGTGACGGTCGGTCCGTTCCTGCTGGGCGCCGAGAAGCCGGTGCACATTCTGACGCCGGCGGCGACCGTGCGCCGGATCATCAACATGACGGCGGTGGCGTCGGCCAACGCGCGTAAGCCGGTGAACGCGAAGTAATGCGCATGCTTTGAGGATCGAGACGGCGCCTCGTCGAGGCGCTCGCGACGAACCTGCGAAAACGCCACGGAAGTTGATTCCGTGGCGTTTTTTTCGTGCGCGTGCACATGCATGCCTATGCACAGCCGCGCTGTCGTCCCAAACATTCTTACTGTGTTTTCGCGCGTTTGGGAATGCTCCTATTCGATTGCCAGCGACTCGTTTGTAAAGTGACTTCTGAAGCACAGCACATCACGACAACCGCGGAACAGTCGGCGGGTCAGTCCTCGCTGTCGTCGTGTGCCGCGCTTCGTCTTGTAAATGTTCGTTGTGTAGCAGGAAGTAGCAGTACCGCCCGGTCTCGCGCACATGCATGACGTGTCGAAGCTGGAAACAAAAAAAGGCGACTGTCCGCGAGGACAGCCGCCTTTCTCATTTGAGCCCGACGAGTCGGCTCAGGTCAACACGATCACGCCGCGTGTTGCGTTGTTCCGGTCGCCGGCGAGCGCCACCGCGCCAGCAACTCGTTCCATTTGACGCGCACGCCCTTCAGGTTGTTCTCCTTCACGTGACCATAACCGCGGATGCCGTCCGGCAGATTCGCCAGTTCCACAGCCAGCTCGCGCTTCTGCACAGTCAGGCCGCCGATCAGTTCCCGCACCAGCGCCTCGTACTCGGCGATCAACGCCCGCTCCGTGCGTCGCTCTTCTGTCTTGCCGAACACATCGAACGCCGTGCCGCGCAGGAACTTGAACCGGGCCAGCACATGCATCGCGCTGAAGACCCAGGGACCGTACTTCTTCTTCACCAGATGTCCCTTGGCATCCTTTTTCGAGAACGTCGGCGGCGCGAGGTGAATGTGGAGCTTCCAGTCGCCTTCGAAATTCGCCTTCAGCTTTTCGATGAACGCCGGATCGCTGTACAGACGGGCGACCTCGTACTCGTCCTTGTAGGCCATCAGCTTGTGTAGATTCTTCGCGACCGCCTCGGTGAGCGGCAACTGGCCGTCGCTCGAATCGAGCGCCGACTCCGCCGCGCGCACCTGCGACACCAACCCGCGATAACGGTCGGCATACGCGCTGTTCTGCCACGCCGCCAGGTACTCGGCGCGTTTGTCGATCAGCGTGTCGAGCGCCTTCGGCGTGTGCAGCGAGATGACCTTGCTGCTCATCGCTTCCGCTGCGGCGCCGCGCCCTTGCGATTGCGCGAGCTTGCGCACCGCGGCCAGATCGTGCGCTGCACGGCGGCCCCATTCGAACGCTGCCCGGTTCTTTTCGATCTGGACGTTGTTTAGCTCGATGGCGCGCATCAGCGACTGATAGGTGAGCGGCACCCAGCCGCGTTGCCACGCGTAGCCGAGCACGAACGGATTCGTGTAGATCGCGTCGCCGAGCAGAGCGACGGCGAAGTGATTCGCGTCGACTGTATCGACACCGTCGTCACCCGCGCCGGCCCGCACGTCGGCTTCCGTGCTGCTGCCCGGGAAGCGCCAATTCGGGTTCTTGATCAGCTCGGCGGTCGGCGTATGCGCGGTATTCAACACGACGCGCGTGCGGCCTGCCTGCATGCGCGACACGCACTCGTCGCTGGCGGTGACGATGGCATCGCAGCCGATCACGAGACTGGCTTCACCCATGGCGATACGCGTCGCGTGAATGTCGGCCGGGTTCTTCGCGATCTGCACGTGGCTCATCACGGCGCCGCCTTTCTGCGCGAGGCCGGTGACGTCGAGCACCGTGACGCCCTTGTTTTCCAGGTGCGCGGCCATGCCGAGCAGCGCGCCGATCGTCACGACCCCCGTGCCGCCGACACCCGTCACCAGCACGCCGTAAGGACGTTCCATGGAGGGCAGTTCGGGTTCCGGCACCGGCGGCATTGCGTCGCCGACAATACCGGAGGCGGCCTTGGGCTTGCGCAACTGACCGCCTTCAACCGAGACGAAGCTCGGGCAGAAGCCGTTCACGCACGAAAAGTCCTTGTTGCAGGTCGACTGATTGATCTGGCGCTTCGTACCGTACTCAGTATCGAGCGGCTCGACCGACAGGCAGTTGGACTTCACCGAGCAATCGCCGCAGCCTTCACACACGGCCTCGTTGATCACAACGCGGCGCGCCGGATCCGGATAAGTGCCGCGTTTCCTGCGGCGGCGCTTCTCTGTCGCGCAGGTCTGGTCGTAGATCAGGATCGTCGTGCCGGCCACTTCACGCAGTTGGCGCTGCACCTCGTCGAGTTTGTCGCGATGATGCACGTCGATACCCGGCGCAAGGCCGACGTTCGCCGAGTACTTCTCCGGCTCATCGGTGACGATCACGATTTTCGTCGCGCCTTCTGCGGCGAGCTGGTGGGTGATCTGCGGCACGGTCAGCACGCCGTCGACCGGCTGGCCGCCCGTCATGGCGACCGCGTCGTTATAGAGAATCTTGTAGGTGATGTTCACCTTCGACGCGATCGCCGCGCGAATGGCCAATAGTCCGGAGTGGAAGTAGGTGCCGTCGCCGAGATTGGCGAATACGTGCTTGTCGTTGCTGAACGGCGCCTGGCCGATCCACGCGACGCCTTCGCCGCCCATCTGGCTGAAGGTGCTGGTGTTGCGGTCCATCCAGACCGTCATGTAGTGGCAGCCGATGCCGGCCATCGCGCGCGAGCCTTCCGGCACGTTGGTCGACGTATTGTGCGGGCAACCCGAGCAGAACCACGGCTTGCGTTCGGCTTCGACGCGCGGGCGTGCCAGCGCCTTTTCCTTCGCTTCGATCACGGCGATGCGCGTGGCGATGCGAGCGCGCACGTCGGACGGCAGGTCGAATTTGTCGAGCCGGGTGGCGATGGCCTTCGCGATGATCGCCGGCGAGAGTTCGTAGTGCGCCGGCAGCAGCCAGTTGCCCATCGGCACCGACCATTCGCCGCCCGCGCCGTCCTTTTCGTCGAACTTGCCGAACACGCGCGGGCGCTGTGCGTCGGGCCAGTTGTATAGCTCTTCCTTGATCGCGTATTCGAGAATCTGGCGCTTTTCTTCGACCACCAGAATTTCATCGAGGCCGCGCGCGAACGCCTGCGCGCCTTGCGCTTCGAGCGGCCAGACGCAGCCGACCTTATATAGGCGGATGCCGATGCGCGAACACGTTTCGTCGTCGAGACCGAGGTCGGTCAGCGCCTGACGCACGTCGAGATAGGCTTTGCCGCCGGTCATGATGCCAAAGCGCGCATGCGGCGAATCGATTTCGACGCGGTCGAGCTTGTTGGCGCGCACATAGGCGAGCGCCGCGTACCACTTGTAGTCGAGCAGACGCGCTTCCTGCACCAGCGGCGGATCCGGCCAGCGGATATTCAGGCCGCCCTCAGGCATCGCAAAGTCTTCCGGCAGGACGATCTTGGTGCGGTGCGGATCGATATCGACCGATGCCGACGATTCGACCACATCGGTCACGCACTTCATCGCGACCCACAAGCCGGAGTAGCGGCTCATCGCCCAGCCGTGAAGGCCGAAGTCGAGATATTCCTGCACGTTCGAGGGGAACAGAACCGGCAGGCCGCACGCCTTGAAAATGTGCTCGGACTGGTGTGCCAGCGTGGAGGATTTGGCCGCATGATCGTCGCCGGCGAGGACCAGAACGCCGCCGTGTTGCGCCGAGCCGGCCGAGTTGCCATGCTTGAAGACGTCGCCGGAACGGTCGACACCCGGGCCTTTGCCGTACCACATCGAGAACACGCCATCGTATTTGGCGCTTGGGTACAGATTGACCTGCTGCGAACCCCAGACGGAGGTCGCCGCGAGGTCTTCATTGACGCCTGGCTGAAATACGACCTGATGCGCAGCGAGATGCTGTTTCGCCTTCCACAGGGATTGGTCGAGCCCGCCCAGCGGCGATCCGCGGTAACCGGAGATGAAGCCGGCAGTATTGAGCCCGGCGGCCCGGTCGCGTTCCTGCTGCAGCATCGGCAGACGCACCAGCGCCTGGATGCCGCTCATGTATGCGCGGCCGCGTTCGAGGGTGTATTTGTCGTCGAGCGTGACGGAAGACAACGCGGCTTCGAGCGAGGCTCGCTGACCTGCGTCTAGCGGGGCATTCATTATGTGTACTCCTCCAACCAGTTTGGGATCACCAAAACTTTTTTTGAGCCCCGGCATCTTGTGAATGCGGAGGGCCGGGGCCGCCATATTGACGTGTTTTAAGTGATGGTAGCACTGGTGAAAACCCGCCGCAGGTCCTTCGCAAATGCCGCGTCCCGGCGATCTTGACTGGGTCTTGCGACGTTTTGCGAGCGATGCCACCAGTGCTTGCGCAAATGCCTGTAACAAGCTGTAAAAACTACAAATTTGCGGAACCGTAGTTGAAATTGCTGTCTAACACCCCACCTGCGAGCAATGTCAGCGCAACGCTCCGCATTCTGCGGAGCTTCACGACAGCAGGGCAGTTAGAAAAGGAGTACGCATGAACACGAGAAACATTCAGACCTTCCTGATGGTTTCGGCCGCATTTTTCGCCATGAGCGCACCGGTGCGCTCGAACTCGGGCAGCGCAGGAGCGCTGTCGAACGCAATCACGCGCACGGCGCAGGTCGCGCCCGCACGCATCGCCATGGGTAGCGTCACGCGATCCACCAAGGCCGACGGGCAAGACCAGAATTCGTGATACGCCGCTCATGCGGCGTGTCGGTTAAATAACCGGCCGTTGTTCCATCAAGCCACGCAGGGTCCGCTTGAGACAACGGCATCAATGAAAAGGGCGAGGATCGTGAGATCCTCGCCCTTTTCATTTGCTACCAATGCGCTCCTGCGCAGCCAGTGGCGTCAGGCCTTGTCTTGCACTACGCCACGGCGAATCTGGTCCAGTTCGATCGACTCGAATAGCGCCTTGAAGTTGCCCTCGCCAAAGCCCTGATTGCCCTTGCGCTGAATGATCTCGAAGAAAATCGGTCCGATCTGGTTTTCCGTGAAGATCTGCAGCAGCAAATCGTCGGGCGCGCCGTCGATCAGAATCTTGCGTTTGCGCAGTTCGTCGAGTGGCTCGCCGTGATTCGGCACGCGGCGATCGACCAGTTCATAGTACGTGTCGATGGTATCGAGCAGCGAGATGTTCGCGGCGCGCAAGCCGTCCACCGTACGGTAGATGTCGTTGCTGCCCAAGGCAATGTGCTGAATGCCTTCGCCGTGATACGCGTCGAGATATTCCTGAATCTGCCCGGCGGTGTCCGAGCCTTCCTCATTGATCGGAATGCGGATCTTGCCGCACGGCGAGGTCATCGCCTTCGACTTCACGCCCGTCACTTTGCCTTCAATGTCGAAATAGCGCACCTCGCGGAAATTGAACAGGCGCTCGTAGAACTCCGCCCACTCCTGCATGCGGCCGCGATGCACGTTGTGCGTCAGGTGGTCGATGTAAGTCAGGCCATGGCCGACCGGGTTAGGGTTCGCACCGGGAATGGGCTCGAAGTCGACATCGTAAATGTCGATGTTGCCCACGCTGTTCGGTTCGGCGCCGTTCTTGCCGCGCCAGCGGTCGACGAAATAGATCAGCGAGTCGCCGATACCTTTGATCGCCGGGATATTCAGCTCCATCGGGCCGGTTTTATTGTCGAAGCCCCAGGCGCCTTTTTCCAGCGCCTGCTGGTACGCCTTGGCGGCGTCCTGAACCCGGAAAGCGATTGCGCAGATCGACGGGCCGTGCAGACGCGCGAAGCGTTGCGCGAACGAATCCGGCTCCCCGTTGACGATGAAGTTGATTTCCCCCTGGCGATACAGCGTCACGTCTTTATGGCGATGCCGCGCGATGGCGGTGAAGCCCATCTGTTCGAACAGTTTGCCCAGCGCCTTCGGATCCGGTGCGGTGTATTCAATGAACTCGAAACCGTCGGTGCCGAGCGGATTTTCCCAAGTTGCAACCTGCATTGTCTGTCTCCTGATATGCACCGGCGCGCGGCGCGAGCGGGGATGCGCGGTTAAGCGCGACCGAATGGCGCAAGTGTAAAGGCCTGCCTGCGGCGAAAACTTGCGAACTTAATCGTGTCTCGATACGCTTGCGCTAGTTTCTAGCTCAATAACGTGAAGGGACGGCAGAAAATGGCCAGCATGGAGATAGACGCCATCGATAGGCGGATTCTGGCAATCCTTCAGGAGAACGGCCGGCTGTCAAATCAGGAGATCGCCGAGCGCGTGAATCTGTCGCCGAGTCCGTGTCTGCGGCGTATCCGGCGGCTGGAAGAGAACGGTGTGATCCGCGGCTATGTCGCGTTGCTCGATGCGCAGCGGCTCGGGCTCGACTTGCTCGCGTACGTCAATGTGCGGTTGGAAAAGCGCGGTGGTCCGGCGCTCAGTCCGCGCGGCGACGCCACGCACGCCGATCTGTTTCGCGCGGCCGTTCAGGCGTGGCCCGAAGTCGTCGCCTGCCATGCGATGACCGGCGACATGGACTATCTGCTGCGTGTCCAGGTGGAGGATATGGCGCACTTTTCACGCTTCGTGCAGGACCAGTTGCTGCACCATCCGTCGGTGATCGACGTGAAAACGAGCTTCTCGCTCGAAACGATCAAGGAGACGACCGCACTGCCGATTTTGTGAGTACGACAGGACACGACGCGGCGGCGCGTGCGCGGGTCACGGCAAACAAAAAGGGCGGCCAGAAGGCCGCCCTTTGTTATTCCGACGCGTGAGGCTATCAGGCTGCGGCTGCAACCGCCGCAGGCATGAGCGTTTCGAACAGCTTGGACGCGTGACGCGCCTGGCGCTTCAGCGCGTAGTCGAATACCGCAGCCTGCTCTTGCAGCATTTCGGCGATGATGCTCGATTGGTCCGCCGGCGGCAGCGTCAGGTAGGCATCTGCCTCGCCGTACGAGTATTCGATCTTCATGCCGGCCTTCTTCGCGATGTGCATCATGGTCGAATTGCGCGACAGGCAGTGCATGTAAAGCGTGGTGACGTGTGTATTGCGACTGCGAATGGCGGCGCGCTCAAAGAGCTTCGAGCCGATACCCTGGCCACGAACGCTTTCCAGCACGGACACGCCAAACTCGGCCGTACGCTTGTCGCCTTCAGCCGGCAGATAGGCGAGGTGGCCGACGCCGGTCAATTGCAACTGGTTGTTGAAGACGCCGAAAACGGTGTCGCGCGTGAAGTCGATCGCGCGGACATAGTTCTCAATCACGTGGTCCGGCACGATCTGGCCGAAGCGCAGCAGACGGTCGTCTTCGTCGAGCGCGAGGAAGTGGGTCAGCAGGCGCTCGCGGTCGACGGCGGTGAGTTCGCGGACCAGAGCTGGTGCACGACCGGCGGGCTGCGTCAAACGATCGTGCGCGACGATCGGCTCAGCGGCGCGGGGTGTAATCAAGTTCATGGTCGGGTTCTCCTTTTAATCGAACGGCGTGGTGCACTGCAAAAGCGATTTTAGCCGAAATGCATGCCGATCACTAGGGAAAACCCGTATCTAAATTTGAATGGAGTGCCTAAAAAGTTTGCGCCCTATTTATATGTAATTGATTTTTATAGGTAAATAAATTGGATGAACGGTAGGGGTCAGATACTGCCCGACGGCGACTTGAGCCCATTATTTCGTATGAATATTGTTGCGGTGCGCAATCAGGCCGGATTCGAGCTCAATCCGTGGTCCACCATGCCGACCACCTGCTCGGCGAATTCGCGGTAACCCAGGCGGCCGTCCGGCTTTAGCCACGTGAACGTCCAATTGATCATGCCGAACACCATCATGGTGAGCGCGGTCTGGTTTTCGCGCGTGGCGCGCTCCGGGTAGGCACGCGCCAACTGCCGCGCGAACGCCGCAACCACGTCGCGCTGGCGGTTCAATATCACTTCGCGCTGCGTGTCGACCAGATACTTCACATCGTTCAGCAACGCGACGTGCCGGCTATGAGATGTCTCGTATTCCGACAGAAACGCCCGAATCAGCTCGGCGAAGGTTTCCCGCTCTGACAACCCACGCCGTTGGCTTGCGCCTTCCACCTCGGCGATGATCAGCATGAGCCGCTTGGTGTAACGGTCCAGCAGATCGAACAGAATGGCTTCCTTGCTCGCGTAGTAATGGTAGAGCCGTGCTTTCGAGGTGCCGCTCGCGGCCGCGAGGTCGGCCATCGAGGTGCTGGGGTAGCTGGTTTGCGCGAA
Source organism: Paraburkholderia sp. RL17-380-BIE-A (assembly GCF_046028085.1). Lineage (NCBI taxonomy): Bacteria > Pseudomonadati > Pseudomonadota > Betaproteobacteria > Burkholderiales > Burkholderiaceae > Paraburkholderia > Paraburkholderia sp. RL17-380-BIE-A. Next base: position 8,171 of record NZ_JARESQ010000011.1, on the reverse strand, counting down.
TTTGGCCGCTGCGAGTTCGAGAATCTGTTCGCGTTGGGTTTCGTGGTCGGGGGCTCGGGTGCGGGCCATAATCGTTGGTTCTATTAGTGTGGACAGGGGGCGAACGCCGCGCACAATTCCAGCGTGCGCCATGCGTTTGCGTCGCCGCGCAGCTTGATGCGCCGGGTCGCGGCCAATTCGCGGATGCGCCACAGCGCAATGCTGTCGCTGACCAGAAATCCGAATTCGGCGCTCATCAATTCGGCGGCGACGCGCGCGGCGGGCTGCCAGTTTTCCGTGACGTGCTCGAGGATGAACGCATCCAGTTCCGCGAAGCTGCCGCTCGTGAACGTGTTGTCGCGCCAGCGCCGCGTTTCGCCGTTCGCGTGTTTGACTTCCTGCCATTCGAGCGCGAGCCGGCTGATGCGCAGCACGGAAATCGGCGCGGCATCGGGCAGTCGTTCTTGCAGCACCGCTGGCGCGAACATGCCGACGGAGGTCGCGCGGTCTTTGCGGCTGTGCGCCCACGCGCCCGGATCGGTGAGGTCGCGAATCGACAGACGCACCTCGTTCAAACGCTGCGGGCTGTTGCGCAAGTGATAACAGACGCGCCGCAGCATCAATTGATCCGACGCGCTGTCGCCGTGCCAGACCACCACATTCGCGTCATCGCGCGCGACATTCTCCAGCGCCGCGGCCTGCTCGCGGAATTCCCGAAGGAAATCGCGCCGGGTGTCCGCGCTCACGCGCTCCCAGAAGTCCGCGCGCACGTCGGGCCCGTCGTCGACACCACGCAGCGGGCCGACCGCGAGATCGTCTCGCAGTGCGTGCACGCGTTCATCGCGGCCGGCATCCCGCAAGGCGGTGCGCAGTGACTCGGCGGCGACGTCGCCGTTGGTGAGGTGGATCGTGCTCATCGGCAGTGGCGTAGGGCAGTTAACGACATTAGGGGCCGCTCAGCGACCGGAACGGGAGTCCGGTCGCGAGCGGCCCCTAGTGTAAGCGGATCGCGGAACCGCTCAAAGCGCGGTTCAACGTTCGTCGTAGCTCACCACCACGCGGTCGCTGACCGGATGGCATTGGCACGTGAGCACGAAACCGTCGCGGATTTCGTGTTCTTCGAGCGTGTAGTTCTTTTCCATTTTCACTTCGCCTTCCAGCACCTTCGCGCGGCAGGTGCAGCAGACGCCGCCCTTGCACGCATAAGGCAGCGCGAGGCCGGCGCGCAGGCCGACGTCGAGCACGCTCACGCCCTGATACGGCAGGCGCAGCTTGCGGCGTTTCCCGTCGAGCACGATTTCGAGGTCGGCGGCCGGCGTGTCTTCGGTGATTTCGACCGGCGGCACGCCCGCTTGCGGCAGCGGCGAACCGAAGCGCTCCACGTGCACCTTGTCCGACGGCACGCCGGCGGCTTTCAGCGCGGCCTCGGCGGCGTCCATCATCGGCGCGGGGCCGCAGATGAAGGCTTCGTCGATCGCGTCGGCCGGCAGCAGATTCTCAATGAAGGCCGCGCACTTTTCCTGGTCCAGCACGCCGTTGAAGAGTTCGACGTCCTGCAGGTCATCGGACAGCACGTGATAGAGCACGAAGCGGTTCATGAAGCGGTTCTTCAGATCTTCGAGTTCTTCCGCGAACATGATCTGATCGACGCTGCGGTTGCCGTACACGAGCGTGAAGGTGCTGCGCGGCTCCACTTCGAGCGTTGTCTTGATGATGGCCAGCACCGGCGTGATGCCCGAGCCGCCCGAGAAGGCCAGATACTGTTGGCCCTGATCGGCGTTCAGGTGGGTGAAGAAACGGCCGTCCGGCGTCATCACGTCGATCGTGTGGCCGGGCTGCAGCGTGTCGAAGGCGAAGTTCGAGAACCGCCCGCCACGCACGCGCTTGATGCCGATACGCAGTTCGCCGTCGCGGTCGTAATCGGTGACGCCGACGCAGATCGAATACGAACGGCGTGTTTCCTCACCGTCGATGTGCGTCTTCAACGTAACGAACTGGCCTTGCGTAAAGCGATACTGTTCACGCAGTTCAGCGGGGACTTCGAAGGCGACCGAGACCGAGTCGGCGGTTTCGGGCCGCACTTCGCGGATACGCAGCGGATGAAATTGCGGGGTGGCCATATCAGTATGGTTTGAAGTAGTCGAAGGGTTCGCGGCAGTCGAGGCAGCGGTACAAGGCTTTGCAGGCGGTCGAGCCGAATTGCGCGAGACGCTCGGTATGCGCCGAGCCGCACCGTGGGCACGACGGCGCGGGCAGCGCCCGTGGCACGAAGCGCATCACTTTTTCCTGCGCGGGCGCGGCCGAAGCGCAATTGCCCGTGGGCGGCGCGATGCCATAGGCGCGCAGTTTTTCGCGCGCGTCGGCGGTCATCCAGTCGGTGGTCCACGCCGGCGCGAGCACGGTGGCGATCCGATACGGCTTGAGTTCCGCCACGTCGAGCGCATGCGCGACGTCCTCGGCAATCTGCGACATCGCCGGGCAACCGGAATAGGTCGGCGTGATCACGACTTCGAGCGTGCCGTCGGCGGCGCGCCGCACGTCGCGCAGAATGCCGAGCTCGCGAATCGACACCACCGGAATCTCCGGATCGGGCACCGTTTCGAGCACGGCCCACGCGCGTTCGAGCGCGGCATCAGTCATGCCGGTCGTATCGGTCGGGCCAAAGGCGGTCGAAGTCGTCATGGTCGGTTTACCAGGTGGCGCCAGGGTGCTGACGCGCAAGGCTCTGCATTTCGGCGAGCACGAAACCCATGTGCTCGGAATGCTCGCCGTGCTTGCCGGTGGTGATGTGCTTCACCGGTTCGGGCAGCTTCAAGGTGGCTTCGTCGAGCGTGGCGCGCACGTCGTCGAGCCACGCTGCTTCGAGGTCCGAGGTCAACGGACCGATACCGGCTGCAGCGACTGTCTCCTCCACCGCATCCGCACTGAAGAATTCGCGGGTGTAAGGCAACAGATAGTCCAGCGCGGCTTGCGCGCGGCGATGCGACTCCTCGGTGCCGTCGCCGAAACGGATCAACCATTCGCGTGCGTGATGCACGTGATAGCTGGTTTCCTTGATCGACTTCGACGCGATCGCCGCCAGTTGCTCGTCGGAGGACGCCGTGAGCGCCGTCCAGAGATGAGCCATCAGCGTCGAGTAGAGGAAATTGCGCACGATAGTGACCGCGTAATCCTTCTCGGCCTTCGCGGTAGCCGACAGTGGCCCGACGTGCGGCAGCTCGGCGAGCGTGTAGTTGGCGAACTCGCGCTCGGCACGAAAGTAAGCGTAGTCGTCTTCCGTGCGGCTCTTCCCGGTGAGCTGCTGCTCAAGCGAGGCGGCGTGCGTGTAGAGCAGGCGCGCCTGGCCGATCAGGTCGAGGCTCATGTTCGACAGCGCGATGTCCTCTTCGAGGATCGGGCCGTGGCCGCTCCATTCGGTATTGCGCTGACCGAGGATCAGCGCGTTATCCGCGAGGCGCAGGACGTATTGGAGATGTTGAGGCGTGATGTCCATGGCCGCGCTTACATGTGGTTGACTTCGTCGGGGAGCGTGTAGAACGTCGGGTGGCGGTAAATCTTGTCGCCAGCCGGTTCGAACAGCTCCGCCTTGTCTTCCGGCGCGGACGCCGTGATCGCCGAAGACGGCACCACCCAGATGCTCACGCCTTCCTGGCGGCGCGTGTAGACGTCGCGCGCCATGCGCAGCGCCATCGGCGCGTCGGCGGCGTGCAGGCTGCCGCAGTGCTTGTGGTCGAGTCCCTGCTTGCTACGCACGAAGACTTCCCAAATCGGCCATTCCTTGTTCATTGCAGATCTCCTGATTCGTTCTCTGGCGTGCCGCGCGGTTCAGGCGGCGTGCTGTTGTGCGCGCTGGCGCTGCTTGTCGGCGTGGGCGAGGGCGGCTTCACGGACCCAGGCGCCGTCGTCGTGGGCTTTGACGCGGGTAGCGAGACGCTCGCGATTGCACGGGCCGTCGCCATTCACCACCCGCCAGAATTCTTCCCAGTCGATGTCGCCGTAGTCGTAATGCCCGCGCGCTTCGTTCCACTTCAGGTCCGGGTCGGGCAACGTGACGCCGAGCACCTTGGCCTGGTCGACCGTGGCGTCGACGAATTTCTGACGCAGATCGTCGTTCGAAATGCGCTTGATGCCCCATTTCGACGACTGGCTGCTGTGAACCGAATCCTTGTCGCTCGGGCCGAACATCATCAGCACCGGCCACCACCAACGATTCACGGCCTGCTGGACCAGCTCACGCTGGGCTTCGGTGCCGGACATCATCGCCATGAGCGCGTCGAAACCCTGGCGCTGGTGAAACGACTCTTCCTTGCAGATGCGGATCATGGCGCGCGCATACGGGCCATACGTGCAACGGCACAGAGGAATCTGGTTCATGATCGCGGCGCCGTCCACCAGCCAGCCGATCACGCCCACGTCCGCCCATGTGGGCGTCGGATAATTGAAGATGCTCGAATATTTGGCTTTGCCCGAGTGCAGCGCGGCGATCAACTGGTCGCGCGACACGCCCAGGGTTTCCGCCGCGCTATATAGATAGAGGCCGTGGCCGGCCTCGTCCTGCACCTTGGCGAGCAGAATCGCCTTGCGCTTCAGGCTCGGCGCGCGCGTGATCCAGTTGCCTTCCGGCAGCATGCCGACGATTTCCGAATGCGCGTGCTGCGAGATTTGCCGTACCAGCGTTTTGCGATAGGCCTCCGGCATCCAGTCCTGAGCTTCGATCTTGCCGTCGGCGGCCATGATCGCGTCGAATTGCGCCTGCTCAGGCGAGTTCGCGCCCGCATCGAGCGGAGCGACATTGCCGGGAATATCCAGGGATTGCGTGTACATGGGGACGCTCTCTGCGGAAAGTTGTCTGTGTGCGCACAGTATAAGCCAACCGACCGGTCGGTTAATAAATTTTTTGAGATGGGTCGATCGGGTCAATAGGGGTGAGGCGGTTTCGCCTTCAGGCGTTTCGTCGGCGCCGATGCCCCGTGCCGACGCTAAACCTATAAAATTGCGAATTGGCCGCAATTTGCGGCCTTCCTGCATCCCCCGGTACTCATGTTACGTCTAAGCGAAATCAAACTCCCGCTCGATCATCCCGAGAGCGCCCTCGAAGCCGCCGTGCGTGCGCGCCTCACGGAACTCGGCGTGGCCGCGGACGGGCTCATCCGATACACCGTGTTTCGCCGCGCGCACGACGCCCGCAAGCGCGCCGACATCAAGCTCACGTATATCGTCGACGTCGAGGTCACGGATGAAGCGGCCGCGCTCAAGCGGTTAGCCGACGTGCCTCACTGCGGCGTGACGCCCGATATGACCTACAAGTTTGTCGCTAAAGCGCCCGCGCAGATGACCGCGCCGCGCCCGGTGGTGATCGGCATGGGGCCGTGCGGGCTGTTCGCGGGGTTGATCCTCGCGCAAATGGGCTTCCGCCCGATCATCCTCGAGCGCGGCAAGGCCGTGCGCGAGCGCACCAAAGACACGTTCGGCCTGTGGCGCAAGTCCGTGCTCAACCCCGAGTCGAATGTGCAGTTTGGCGAAGGCGGCGCGGGCACCTTCTCGGACGGCAAGCTGTACAGCCAGATCAAGGATCCGAAGCACTACGGCCGCAAGGTGCTCGACGAATTCGTGCGGGCCGGCGCGCCGGAAGACATTCTGTATCTGAGCCGGCCGCATATCGGCACGTTCCGGCTGGTGAGCATGGTCGAAAAAATGCGCGCGACCATTCACGAGCTGGGCGGCGAGGTGCGTTTCGAAACCCGCGTCGATGATATCGAGATCGATCAGGGCAAAGTGCGCGGGCTGAAGCTGTCGACCGGTGAAACGCTGCGCTGCGATCATGTGGTGCTGGCGGTCGGCCATAGCGCGCGCGACACCTTCCAGATGCTGAGCGATCGCGGCGTCTATATCGAGGCGAAGCCGTTTTCACTCGGTTTTCGCATCGAACACCCGCAGGGTTTGATCGATCGCAGCCGTTTCGGCAAGTTTGCCGGCCACAAGCAGCTCGGCGCCGCCGACTATAAGGTGGTGCATCACTGCAGCAATGGCCGAGCCGTCTACAGTTTCTGCATGTGTCCCGGTGGCACCGTGGTGGCGGCGACGTCCGAGCCGGGCCGCGTCGTGACCAACGGCATGAGCCAGTACTCGCGGGCGGAGCGCAATGCCAACGCCGGGATCGTGGTCGGCATCACGCCGGACGACTATCCGGGCGGGCCACTCGCCGGCATCGCTTTCCAGCGCAAATGGGAGGAGCGGGCGTTTGAGCTCGGCGGCGGCAACTATATGGCGCCGGGCCAGCTCGTCGGCGACTTCATCGCCGGCCGGCCGTCCACCTCGCTGGGTTCGGTGGTGCCGTCGTACAAGCCAGGCGTGCACCCGACCGATCTGAGCACCGCGCTTCCGGATTACGTGATCGAAGCCATTCGCGAAGCGTTGCCGCAGATGGACAAGAAGATCGCCGGCTTTGCGATGCACGACGCGGTGCTGACCGGTGTCGAGACGAGAACGTCGTCGCCGATTCGTGTGCGGCGCCGGGACGACTATCAGAGCATGAACGTCGAAGGTCTGTATCCGGCAGGGGAAGGAGCGGGCTATGCCGGTGGGATCTACTCGGCGGCGATCGACGGGATCGAAGTCGCCGAAGCGCTCGCGCTGAAGATGAGCGGTGCGCAAGCGGCCTGAGTCAAGCGGGAGCGAAACGCCGTCGCGCCCACCCGCGACGGCCGCGGCGATCGGGCACAATGCACGTTTTGCCTCGAACCGACCTCCCGAATGAGCTTTCGCACCTTGGCTGCCGCATGCGGCGCGGCACTGTTTGTCCAATTTGCCGGTTCCCCGACTGTTTTCGCCGCCGACGCCCCGGCACATTGGGTCACCGCATGGGCGACCGCGCTGCAACCCATTCCACAGCGCGCGGACTTGCCGCCGCTCTATCGCGCACCGGAAGTCGCCGGGCGCACGGTTCGTCAGATCGTCTATCCGACCCTCTCTGGAAGGTCGGCGCGTATCCACCTTAGCAACCGGTACGGCAAGACTCCGCTCGTCATCGAAGATCTGCGCATCGCACGCTCGGCGGGCGGCGCGGCGACGGCTGGGACCGGCGACACGCGCGTGACGTTCGGTGGCAAGAGCACGGTCTCGATTCCGCCCGGCGGCGAGCTGGAGAGCGACCCGGTCGCGATCGATATCGCTGAAGGTTCGCCCTACGCGGTCAGCGCCTTCTTGGGGCCGGAGCAGCGGATCGTGGCGTGGCATCGCGTATCGAACCAGGTGAATTATGTTTCCGCGCCGGGCAATCATGCGGCGGACGCGTCTGCGCAAGCGTTTCGCGGTCGATTTACGCAATATGTGTGGGTGACGGGGTTGGCGGTCGACGCGGCGCCTGCATCTGCCGCTGTTGCCGCCATCGGCGACTCGATTACGGACGGCATGCGCTCCAGCCTGAACCAGAATCGACGTTGGCCCGACGCGCTGGCTCGCCGTTTTGAGGCTACCGGCGACCGTTCGACCGCGATCGTCAATCTGGGCATCAGCGGCAACCGCCTGCTGAGCGACTCTCCGTGCTATGGCGACGCTCTGGCGAAGCGCTTCGAGCATGACGTGCTTGGGCGCCCGGGCGTCAAGACGGCGATTCTGCTGATCGGCATCAATGACATCAATTTCGCGGCGATGCCGCCGCATGGCGGTCTCGACTGCGACTTCCCGCATACCTCGGTGACGGCTGCGGACCTGATCGCCGGATATCAGCGCTTGATCGCCTCGGCTCGGCACGCCGGCGTGAAGGTCTTCGGCGCGACGTTGACGCCGGCATCCTTGCCGCCGCAGCGAGAAAGCATCCGGTTTGCCGTCAACCAATGGATTCGGAGCAGTCACGCCTTCGACGGCGTGGTGGACTTCGACGTTGCGCTGCGCGATCCGGCGCAGCCGGATCGCCTGCAGCGTGGCTTTGATAGTGGGGACCACATCCATCCGAGTGACGCCGGCTATGCAGCAATGGCCGACGCCATTCCCTTGGACGCGGTAGTGAAATCGACTCGCAACTGAGACGCCAAAAAAGAATTCGGTCAAACCCTTGTCATATGGCCGATGTTCGCCTAAGATTCGCCTCCTCGTTTGCGAACGAGGGCCGCGGCAGAAACCAGCGGCCGTAACGCCAACAAGGTTTTAAGCGAAAGCGAAAAAATGTTGTTGACGAAACGAAAAAGAGCCTT